>NZ_JAJTNB010000001.1:300000-399281 GCF_021300655.1 Helicobacter kayseriensis | reverse complement strand
AATCCATCATTCCACAACCACAACATCCCAATCGCTAAAACAAAGATTCCAAATAGTTTCATTGTCTTCCTTACTTTTTATTCCCAACTCACCTTTTCTTGAGAAAAAGTTTTATCAGCGAATAATATAATTCCTTGCAAAAAATTGATTTTTGGTAGTTAATATATAGAGCCAAAAACTCTAAAAATAACTTGAAAAAGTCTATCTATGTATTAAAACCATTTGTCCTAAAAATCAAATCAAAAGTTATCAAATAAGGATAGTGTTGTCCCTGAGAATTGATATTTTTAGATGATCAAATCGATAACAATAATAACCAAGTGATGAAAAAATATCAAAATATAGATAAGCTTTAGAAGGATTTAAAAGGTGGGCGCCAATCTGCCCTTGAATATAATATATTTGATCATAAAATCTTTGAGATCGATATGATAAAAGCTTCATAGCAATGGTTGGAGATTGGAACAAGAAAAATCTCCTATAAATTTTAATTATAAACCCTATATGGAATTTCAAAAGATCTAGGACGCTTAGAATCAATTAAGACGTCCTAGACTTAAAAGATTTCAAAACCTATGCTCCAAAGGTATTCAAATCTAAGATCTAGAAAGCTTTCTTGGCAATGTTAGAGTGTCATAGGGTGTCGTTTGGCGGAGATTTTTATGAGAGGGAATTAAAGAGGCATTTTCTACAAAAGGGCTCTCAAAGTTCTCGCTACATTTGAAGCCATCGTATAAGCTACTTGAATATTTTTCAAATGCAGAAAATCAAATATGATCCTTATTTTCATCTTGCTTGATATGGGGATGTAGCTTTATGAACAAATCAAACATTTGCAATCTTGATTGTGTCGATCTGATAGGGATTGATATTCTCATCTTTGGCAAGGCTTGGGAGTTGTGTCTTGTTTTTGAAAATATTTTTTATGTTTCCCTATTCTGTTTCTTGAGGGGTATCTGCAATCTTGTCATGCCAATTTTGTCAAGCTTGATATTTTAAAAGCAAGGAGCGATGGAGGCTCTCATTTTTGTCCTTTGATTTGAAATTGTTTGTTTTTGTTATTTTCTAGCGGGCTTCTTGTGAAAATATCCTGCCATTTTTCAAGGTTTGGGGTTTTCCGAGAGCTGAGGTCTTGATCAAAAAATACTGCGCGAAAAAACATAAAGCTCATATCTTTGACATTGCTTACATCCCAAGTGCTTAAATCTTGATCAAATGAGACTGCACCATAAAACATTTCTCGCATATTTTTGACATTACTCACATCCCATTCTCTAATAGATTGATTGAAGATTCGATTTTCAAAAAACATTCCCTCCATATTTTCCACATTGCTTACATCCCAAGATTCAATTCCTGCAAAATTTTCTCTAAATGAAGCATTATTTTTGCATTTTTGCATGTTTGCTTTGCAAAAGAGAAAGCTCATGTCTGTAATTTTGCTGACATCGATTTCGTAAAATTTGATTTGTGGATTGTTAAGAAGCGCTATAAGTTCGGCTTTGTTATTGGGGAGATACTTTGTTTTTTGGGTAGGTTTTTCCTTTTCTTTGAGAGCTTGGATTTTTTCTTGAGTATTAAACATTTTGTAGGTATAGATTTTAGAATCTAGCTTCCAATCAATCAAATCTAAGTCTAGGTTTTTCGCATCATAAAACATCAGGCTCATGTTTTTGACCTTGGCGATATCCCAAGAATTCAAAGTTTGATTAAAGGATTTCGCATCATAAAACATTCCTTGCATATTCTCCACATTGCTCACATCCCATTTGTTTAAGGGTTGATTAAATGTAAGAGCTTTGGCAAACATCCCATTCATTTTCTTGACTTTCCCTACATTCCAAGAGTTTAGAGGTTGATTGAAAGATGCAGCTTCTTTAAACATCCAGCTCATTGTCTCCACATTTGAAACATCCCAATTGGAGAGATCGATCTCGCCAGGATTATTGCGAAGAGAAAAGCTGAAGTAAAAATTGGTATAGCAATCAGCAAATATCCAACTCATATTTTTGACATTGCTTACATCCCATTTTTCAATCCCCTTAAGAGAATGTGAAGTTCCCTGAAACATTCCTCGCATATTTTTGACATTACTCACATCCCAGGTTTCAAGTCCTTGGAGATTTTTGTATTCTTTTGCTCCATAAGTAGGAGGAGTAATTTTGTCCAAACCTATCACGTTTGCAAAATCCGATGGAATGGGAACTTCACAAAAGAGATAGCTCATGTCTTTGATTGCACTAACGTCAATTTGTTCAAGTGGTTTAAGGTTTTTGATGAGATCTTGAAGCTCCTCTTTTGTTTTGGGCTTAACTCTGCTAAAAGGATTTTTTGTCCTCCACGAAGCAAGGTTTTGCTTGAATGAAGTTGCTTGCTTAAACATATTTTTTCGATTTTTAACTGATTTTACATCCCAAGAATTTAAAGGCTGATTGAAAGAGGTAGCATTGAAAAACATTAGATTCATATCTTTAACCTTAGCAACATTCCACTTGTCTAAAGGCTGATTGAAAGAGGTGGCATTTTGAAACATTCCTTGCATGCTTTCCACATTACTCACATCTCAAGAATTTAAAGGCTGATTGAAAGAGGTAGCATTGAAAAACATTAGATTCATATCTTTAACCTTAGCAACATTCCACTTGTCTAAAGGCTGATTGAAGGAGGTAACATTTTGAAACATTCCTTCCATATTCTCCACATTGCTCACATCCCAAGATTCAATTCCACTAAAATTCTTCCTATTCTTAGCTGAATTTTGGCACTTCCATTCTGAATTGCAAAATAATTCGCTCATATCTGTAATTTTGCTGACATCAATTTCATCGAGCTTGATCTTTTCATTTTTGAGAAGCTCTAAAAGCTCATTTTTGTCTTTAGGGAAGTATTGATGCTCTGCAAAAAGCATAAAAAATAAGAGGGGAAAAAGGACAAAGATTAGGTTTTGTTTTTTCATTTTTTTCTCCTTTAGTTTAGTAGCCATAGACTGCATCAAGAATGCGAAACTCTGCACGCATTCTCCCAAAGTCATGAGCAGTTTGCTCATCCACTCCCAAAATCTCTTTGTAGTATTCTTGATCCGCAATCACCATATCTTCATAAGCTTGCTTCAAGTCAGAATTTTGGAGGATGATAGGGTAAATCCAGTCAAAATAAACGCGGATAGTATCCCCACTAATGCTGAAACTCACATAGGTTCGTCCATCGATAAATCCATCATCACAAAACAAATCAAGCCATTCGTGATTAGAATGGAAGTTTGCAAAAAACTCTCTAGGATGAATATCTAGTGGCCAAAACATATTTTTTGCCCCCATTTTTCCGTGGTTATGTAAGTCAGCACCATATCCTCGTAAGCCATGTAATTTATAGGAGTTGGGAAGGGTTAATATATGGAGATGAGAGGCCTTGGTCACAAAATAATCTTTTTGTGCTGTCTTTGTATTGTAATTTTCAATGGATTTTGGGGGAAGGATTCCCCAAAGGTCTCTATGTGCAAAAATTCTCGTAAACAAATATGAAGCATCGTTGCTAGAGAAGTCTTGCCGAATAAACTCATCGCCCTTTTGACTTGTTTCTCCTTCATATTTGTCTTGCGCATATTCTTTGAGGGTAGTAAGAATTTCGGGGGAGTTTGGGTTTTTGAAAAATAGGAGATAGGCTAGATAAACTTTTGCATCAGCTCTTAGGTTGTAGATTTTGGATTTTGAGATCGCAAGATTAAAGTATTGCTCTGCTACTTTTTTGTCAAGACCAATCCATTTGATTGCTTCAAAAAATCCATAATATCCGTATGAAAATCCTTCTTTTTTGGGGCTTTATCTCCCCAAGTATTGAGAGATTGAGAAAATGAGGAGGCCTCAAAAAACATATATCGATTTTCCTTGAGATGTGTGGGCCTCCAATTTTGCAATGGCTGATTGAATGCACTTGCCCCAAAAAACATCCCATTCATATTCTCTACTTTTTCTACATTCCAAGAATCTAGAGGTTGATTAAAGGTAGTTGCTTTTGCAAACATTGCGTGCATATTTTCCACATTTGAAACATCCCAAGATTCAATGCCGTTAAAATCTTTTCTCTCTTTGGCTGAGTTTTCGCATTTTTCCCAATCCGCTTGACAAAATAAATAGCTCAATCTTTGATATTGCTGACGTCAATCTCGTTGAGTTTAATGCTCTCATTAGACACAAGAGCAATTAGCTTATCTTTATCTTTAGGGAAATGCTTAAATTCCGCTAGGAGAGGCAATGCTCCTAGAGTGAGGGAGAGTAGAGGGAGCAGGAGTTTGGTTTTTATGAGATTCCTTTTTTGAATGGTTTTTTGAGTTTAGGCATTGTTGCTTCCTTTTAGTGTTTAAATCTCTTTTTATCTTACTCTAATGGATTGTCTCACATGACTTTGTTTAATTCCCTCATATTATCTTAGCTTCACTATTTTTTATATACTCAAATCTTAATTGAAAGGCTTTATGCTATAGAAGATTTATGTCATATTTTCCACAGCTTACATCCCAAGTTTCAATCCTACTAAAATCTTTTCTTGCATGTGCTGAATTTTGACTAGATCAGAAAAAGAAAGCTCATATCTTTGATGATAGAAACATTAATTTTTTTGAATTTGATTCTTTTGTTTGAGAGGAGTTTGATAAGCTCTTAGTATGCTTGGAGGTAATACCTGTCTTGTTTTATTGGGAGATTTGTGTGAAATCAAAGTGAGATAAGTTTTTGGCTTTAATTTCAAGTGTAAAATCTCAAACAATTTTATTAATCGCTCCACCAGATATTCAAGAGCTTGCTCAGCGATATCAGATCAAAAACCAAAAACTTATTGAAAAAATCAAGCAAATGATGCAAGCTATCCTTAGGGATTCAACTCAAAAATCTCAATAGCATTTAAGTGTGAAAAGGGGGGATGATCAAGAAGTTTTGTATTTTGAAGTAATTGCTTCCCGATTTTTCAGAATCGGAAAGCAAGTTCAGCATTAATTCCTTTAGTATCTGGACTTCCAACATACTCAATCGCAACCCCCAAATCTCGTGCAAACATAAATTGTAATCCCGCTAAGAAATTGACAGGAAATTTTTCAATCTCAACAGAATACCCTGATACAAGTCCTCCTGTAGATTGGCTCAAATCTTTTCCTTTTGTTGCGCCAAAAAGCTCGATGCGTTGCACTCCTACATGAGCGGTGATGATTCCATGATAGCTATAGCCAATGCGTGGAGCTAGATACATAAAGGGTTTTTGCACAAAGCCTGTGACATTATTGGCATGATCATCAAGCTGAACATATCCTCCTGAGATCATAAAAGAGGCAAAAAACCCCTTATATCCAATAGCAAGATTTGTCCCAGCCATCACAAGCCATCCATCAAGAGAGTTTTGAATGGGCGCTATGGGAACGGTCATATTATTTTTGGTAGCATTTCCCCCCATAGGTTTAAGGAAAAGATTAAGAAGTCCTTGTTGTACTTTATTTGCATCTTTTGCAAAAGGAATAGTTGCGCTTCCCACTGTTGTTTTTTGCTCCATATGTAGATAGGCTCCTGAGACAAAAATCTGCATAAAAGGAAAGAGAAACATATCGGCCTTGATTCCAATTGCTGAGGTTGTTGTCTCAACCCTTCCTTCAGAGAGTTTCCATTCTTGTTCATTTGGACTAAAAAGTGTTCCGATTCCTGGTATTTTGGAGAGCGTCGGACCAGTTTGAGCATTGAACTTCTTAACGCTATAGTTTTCATTTACATGGCTTCCTATGAATGAAATGCCTATAGGATTGGGGAGAGTTCCTGGTTGGATACTTAGTAAAGTTTGCAAAAAAGGAAGATGATGGGCTGTTTTTGGAATCGGGCGATCCATGAGAAATTTGCTTTCTTCAACTGGGACAGTTTCCCTTGGAACAGCTATTTTCTTTTCTTTGTCTTTGATTATCTCAATTAAGCTTTTTTTGTCTTGCTCAATCTTGTCGATAGCAAAAGCATTAAGACTTAAAATCGTTAACAAAAGATATTTTTTCATTTTTGAATCCTTACTTAGGTATTTTCCAAGCGTTAATTTTATCTAACTTAACTCATTTTAAGTTGCTTCTCAGGGGATTTTTTGCTTTTTGCTCCCAGCTCTTGGAGTTTCTCAAACCTTGAGGAGAGATTGCCCTGACCACTAATAAGCTTATTGTTTAAAAGGTCTTTGGTTTGGTTGAGGCGTTCAATGATTTTTTGTAGATTTTCAAAATCTTGCAAAACTCCCAAGAACTTGTCATAAAACTTTCCAATCTCTTCAAAGGCTTTTTGAGCATTTTCATTGCGTTTGATGTCAATCCAAGTAATATGAATTGTTTTAAGAGCCATAAAAAGTGTGTGTGGGGTGGTTAGATAGATTTTTTTATTGTAGGCATATTGATAGAGAAAGGGATCAGATTCTAAGGCTAAATCAAGAAGATTTTGATAGGGAATAAAAAGCAAAACAAAATCATAAGTGTTGGAATCAAATTCTTTGTAAGGTTTTTTAGAGAGCTCATCGATGCGGTTTTTGAGATTGGAAGCAAGTTGAGCACATAGAAGAGGGGTGTTGTTTTGCAGATCAAAATCACTTGGAAGAGAAAATTTAGAATCAATAATGATATTTTTGTTTTTCTCAAGATAAATAATGGCATCAGGGATGTAGCGTGAGCCATCAATCCTGAGATTTTCTTGAAGTTTATATTGCTCTCCTTCTATTAAACCACTATTTTGCAGAAGTGTTTTGAGTTGGATTTCTCCAAAGTTTCCTCTGATTTTTTTATCTCCTTTTAGGATTTGGGTGAGTTTTTCGGCATTATTTTCTACGCTTTGTGTGTATTCAAACATATATTTAAGGCTTGTTTGGATTCTTTCTTCGTTTTTGACTAAGCGCTCTGAATATCCCTTGACTTGTTCTTTGAGTGGAGAAAAGATCTCATCTAAAAGTTTTTTAGAATCTTCGTTGATGAGATTTTTGTTTTGGACAAGAAGCGTTTCTGTATGAAGCTTGATTTGGGAATTAAATCTTTGTTCAAGAGAAGAGAGGTTGAGTGCATATTTCTCCTCTAATTTTTGCAAATTGTGATTGTAATCATTTTTGAGCTGTTCTTTTTGGAGGGCGAAGTCCTGCTTGGCTTCCAAAAGAGCTTGTGTTTTTTGTGAAAGCTCAAGTGAGAGGAGATTGATTTTCTCTTGAAGAGCTTGAAGGGATTGGAGGTGTTTTTGTTTTTTCCATAGTAAAAGAAAGATAATGCTTGATAAAAAGATCATGCTTATAATCAAAATAAGATTCATTGGTTTCTCTCCTAGGGTTTAGATTTTCAATTATGATGGGCTTGGAGTTTGAGATTATAGAATTAATTTTTGCTTTAAAACTTGGGGCTTATAAAAATAATGAAGTGAAATTATCGCAGAGCAAAAGTTTTTAATGATAGATTTTCTAGATTAAGTATTGTATGATTTTGAATTTTAACTCTAAGCCAAAAAATGGGAGAAAAAATGCGATACATCAAGTTTTTCAAAGAGCTCAATAATAAAGATGTTCCAATTGTTGGGGGAAAAAATGCAAGTATTGGAGAAATGTTTCAAGAGTTGCTTCCTGTGGGGATTAAGGTCCCCAATGGTTTTGCAATTACAAGTGAGGCGTATTGGTATTTGCTAGATAGTGCGGGGATTAGAGAAAAGATTGTTGCATTGCTTGATGGTGTGGATCCAGCAGAAATTGATGTGTTGAAGGTGCGAGCTAAAGAAATTAGAGACTTGATTTTTACAACACCATTGCCTTTGGATTTGAGAGATGAGATCTTGGAGGCATATGCAATTCTCTCAAAGGAATATGGAATGAATGAGGCTGATGTTGCTGTTCGAAGCTCAGCGACGGCTGAAGATTTGCCTGATGCCTCTTTTGCAGGACAACAAGATACCTATTTGAGTGTAAAGGGTCAAAGCGAATTAATTCATTATGTTAAGTCCTGTTTTGCTTCACTTTTTACAGACCGTGCAATTAGTTATCGTGCCTCAAGAGGGTTTGACCATTTTAAGGTTGCTTTGAGTGTAGGTGTGCAGAAAATGGTAAGGGCTGATAAGGGGAGTGCAGGGGTGATGTTTTCTATTGATACAGAGACTGGGTTTAAGGATGCGGTATTGATTACCTCAAGTTGGGGGTTGGGTGAGAATGTTGTCGGGGGAACTGTGAATCCTGATGAATTCTATGTCTTTAAGCCCACCCTTTTAGAGGGAAAGCGTCCAATTATCAAACGACAGCTTGGACATAAGCATCAAAAGATGGTTTATGCTCCCAAAGGAAGTAGTCATCCTACTAAAAATATTCCCACTACAGAGAAAGAATATCATTCCTTCTCTATTGATGATGAGGATATTTTAAAGCTTGCAAGATATGCTGTTTTGATTGAGGAGCACTATAGTAAAGAGGCTGGAGAGTATCGCCCAATGGATATGGAGTGGGCAAAAGATGGCGAGAGCGGAGAGATCTTTATTGTTCAAGCACGTCCTGAAACTGTTCAATCACAAGTGATGAAAAAAGGAGGAGGGCAAAAGCTTGAAAAATATCGCTTCAAGAATCCTGTGCCTAAATCCGAAGTGATTCTTAAAGGTATTGCCATTGGTGGAAAGATTGGAAGTGGTAAGGTGAGAATTATTAATGACATAGAGCATATGGGGTCTTTTAAGGAAGGTGAAATCCTTGTAACAGATAACACAGATCCTGATTGGGAGCCTGCAATGAAAAAAGCTGCAGCTGTGATTACCAATCGTGGAGGAAGGACTTGTCATGCTGCAATTGTTGCAAGAGAAATTGGGGTGCCAACGATTGTGGGAGCATTGGGCGCTACAGAGAGGCTTTATAATGGAATGGAAGTAACAATCTCTTGTGCCGAGGGAGAAGAGGGATATATTTATAATGGGATTCATCCTTATGAGGTGGATGTGATTGAGCTTGCACATTTTGATCAGCCTAAAACAAAAATTTATCTTAATATCGGGAATCCAGAGAAGGCTTTTGACTTTTCGCGATTTCCAAACAATGGCGTTGGTTTAGCAAGAATGGAAATGATTATCCTTAATCAAATCAAAGCTCATCCATTGGCACTTGTAGATATGCAAAACCAAAAAGAGGTCCGATGTGCTGATGAGATCAAAAAACTTATCAGTGGCTATGATAGTCCAAAAGATTTCTTTATCCAAAAAATTGCAGAAGGAATGGGAATGATTGCTGCAGCCTTCTATCCCAATCCTGTTATTGTGCGCACTAGTGATTTTAAATCTAATGAATACCGCGGAATGCTCAATGGAGAAGAATACGAGCCCAAAGAAGAAAATCCGATGCTTGGTTATAGAGGAGCAAGTCGATATTATTCTGAGGAGTATAGAAGTGCTTTTGAGTGGGAATGTCAGGCATTGGCTATGGTGCGTGATGAAATGGGACTAACAAATCTCAAAGTAATGATTCCTTTCTTAAGAACTCCAGAAGAGGGAAAAAGAGTTTTGGAAATTATGCGTCGCAATGGCTTGGAACAAGGAAAGGATGGGCTAGAGGTCTATGTCATGTGCGAGTTGCCTGTCAATGTAATTTTGGCAGATGAATTTTTGAATCTATTTGATGGATTTTCTATCGGATCAAATGATTTGACCCAATTAACTTTAGGAGTGGATCGTGATGGTGAGCTTGTAAGTCATATTTTTGATGAGCGAAATCCAGCTATGTTTGAAATGTTTAGACGTGCGATTGAGGCTTGTAAGAAGCGTGGTAAATATTGTGGAATTTGTGGTCAAGCTCCAAGTGATTATCCTGAAGTTGCTGAATTTTTAGTCAAAGAAGGAATCACTTCAATTTCTCTCAATCCAGATTCTGTTTTGGATACTTGGGAGAGAGTTCTTAAGCTTGAAAAAACACTTTAAGGAAAATAGGGATGAAGAAATATAATGTCGCTGTTGTTGGTGCAAGTGGAGCAGTGGGTGAAGAGATCTTTAGGGTACTTGAAGAGGAAGATTTTCCTATTGCAAACCTTGTTCCTCTAGCAAGTGCAAAGAGTGCAGGAAATATGGTAGAGGCCTTTGGAGATGAGTGGAAAATTCTGGAATTGACACATAATATTTTTAAAAAAGAAAAAATAGAGATTGCCTTTTTTTCAGCTGGAGGAAGTGTGAGCGCAGAATTTGCTCCTAGTGCTGTTGAAGCTGGAGCGTTGGTGGTTGATAATACAAGCCATTTTCGTATGCAAGAAGGGATTCCATTGGTTGTGCCTGAAGTGAATCCGCAAAAAATTAAACAGGGTTCAGGGATTATTGCTAACCCAAATTGCTCAACAATCCAAATGGTGCAAGTTTTGGCTCCATTGCATCAAGAGTTTGGAATCAAACGCGTAGATGTTAGCACCTATCAGGCTGTAAGTGGAGCAGGCAAAAAGGGGATGGAAGAGCTCATTATGCAGATGCAAAAATTCTTTGCTTTTGAATTAGAAGATTCTGAAGTGAATGCTTTCCCTCATAGAATCGCACTTAATCTAATCCCTCAAATTGATATTTTTATGGATAATAATTACACAAAAGAAGAGATGAAGATGATTAATGAAACGCACAAGATTATGGAAGAAGATTTTCCAATTAGTGCAACTTGTGTGCGTGTGCCAGTGCTTCGTAGCCATAGCGAATCTATTAGTATTCATTTTAATAAAAAAGTTGAGGCAAAAAGAGCAAGGGAGGTTTTGGAAAAGGCAGAAAATATTATTGTGCTTGATGAATTGGAAAATCACATTTACCCTATGCCCTCTATCGCTACAGATACCAATCAAACCTATGTTGGGCGTATTAGAAGAGATCTTTATGATGAATGTGTATTGCATTTGTGGTGTGTGGCTGATCAATTGCGTGTAGGAGCAGCGACAAATGCAGTTCGCATTGCTCAAAAGTGGATTGAGGGAAAGATATGAAATTTTTTCATTCTATTTTTGCTCGTATCTTGTGGAACTCTCGGTTGTTTATCATTTTTGCTGTTGTTTTATCAATGGTGGGATCTATTTTACTTTTCTTGGTTGCAAGTATTGATATTGTGAAGGCTGTCGGAGCAACTTATCAATATTATGTGGGGGAATTGGGCGGAGATATAGATATTCACAATATTCTTTTAAATGCCATTATTATGGCTATTGATTTGTATTTGATTGCCGTTGTGTTGCTTATTTTTGCTTTTGGGTTGTATGAACTATTTATTGCAAAAATTGAGATAAAAGATGAGCATAGCTCAAAAGTTCTTGAGATACATACTCTTGATCAGCTAAAAGATAAGCTTGCAAAAGTGATTGTGATGGCCTTAATTGTGGCTTTTTTCTCAAAAGTCCTTAATATGGGAATGAAAGATTCTTTAGATATGTTGTATTTTGCAATTTCAATTCTAGGTCTTTCTCTTGGACTTTATTTTCTGCATAAGGATTCAAAGCATTAAAGGAGGAAGAAATGATCTTTATTGATGCAGCTTTTAGAAAAGAAACACCCTATACTCCTATTTGGATGATGCGTCAAGCTGGACGATACCTTGATGAATATAAAGAGGTTAGAGCAAAAGCTGGGAGCTTCTTGGATTTATGTCAGAATGTTGAGCTTGCCACAGAAGTTACTCTTCAGCCTGTTGATATTTTGGATGTGGATGCAGCAATTTTGTTTAGTGATATTTTGGTTGTTCCTTATGAGATGGGATTGGGATTGGAATTCTTATCTGGAGAGGGCCCCAAATTTAAAGACACTATTTGCAATGAAAGTGATCTTTTGAAGCTCAAATGCGGAGCTTCAAATCGCTTAGAATATGTTTATGATAGTATTTCTTTAATACGCTCAAAACTTGCAAAAGACAAGGCTTTGATTGGTTTTTGTGGTTCACCATGGACTTTGGCGACTTATATGATTGAGGGTGAGGGGAGCAAGACTTATACTCAGAGTAAAAAAATGCTTTATACTCATCCAAAGCTTTTGCATACCCTTTTGCAAAAAATTACACAAGAATTAAAGGCCTATCTTGTTTCTCAGATTAAGGCAGGAGCAAATGCTGTGATGATTTTTGATTCTTGGGCAAGTGCCTTAGAGCTTCAAAAATATTTAGAGTTTAGCTGGAATTATATGAAAGAGATTGCTAGAGAGCTTAAGCAGCAATATCCACATATTCCTATCTTACTTTTTCCAAAAGGTGTAGGGGCTTATTTGGACTATATTGATGGAGAATTTGATGTGTTTGGGGTTGATTGGGGTACACCCATAGAGCTTGCAAAGCAAAAACTTGGATCAAAATATGTTTTACAGGGGAATCTTGAGCCTGCAAGATTGTATAACTATGAAGAGATGAAAAGTGGGGTGGATCAAATTTTGGCAGTTATGGGAAATCAAGCGGGCCATATTTTCAATTTGGGGCATGGAATGATTCCAGATCTTCCGCGAGAAAATGCGATTGCTTTGGTGCAAATGGTGAGAGAAAAAACAAAACGCTAATGCAAAAGATTGTTTTTGGTCCAATTTTTTCTCGTCGATTTGGACTTTCTTTGGGGGTTGATTTATCTCCAGCTTTAAAACAGTGTAATTTCGATTGTTTGTATTGTGAGCTTGGAAGAGCAAAAACAAGTCAAAAAATGCAAGAAATTGTTTCGCTAGAAGATGTGCTTTATGAAATTCAACAGGGATTAAAGCAGCATCCCCAAATTGATGTATTGAGCATTACGGCAAATGGAGAGCCAACACTTTATCCTTTTTTACTCGAACTTTCTTGTGCGCTCGGAGAACTTGTAGGGAATCAATGCAAAACATTGATTTTGAGTAATGGTTCGCGTTTTGGAGACCAAAAAGTCAAAGAGGCATTAAAGCATTTTGATATTGTTAAATTTTCTCTTGATTGTGTGAGTGAAAAGTGTTTTAAGAAGTTGGATCGTCCGCACAAGAATCTTTTTATAGATGAAGTATTGCTGGGGATTGAAGAATTTGCAAAAGAATTTGATGGGGAATTGGTTGCTGAAGTTTTGGTCCTTAAGGATATTAATGATTCTCTAGAAGAGATGATGAAAATTGCAGAGTTTTTGAGAAAGATTGGTGTTTCAAGGGTAGATTTAGGAAGCGTTGATCGTCCACCTGCTTATAAGGTCGAAGGTGTTGATCAAAGTGTTTTGGAACAATTGTGTGGGGCTTTTAATGGGTTATATGTCAGTATCCCTCAAAGAAAGGAAGTGCATTCTCTTCCTGTAAAAAAACTTAAACATAAAGAAGAGCTATTAGAAATCTTAGCAAGACGCCCTATAGCCGAAAATGAATTGCCAATGCTTTTTTCTAAGGAGAGTTTTGTATATATTGAGGAATTGTTACATGAGGAAAGAATTTCTATTAAAACAGTTGCAAATATGAAATTTTTTGCTCTAAAGTCTTGACAAAATATCTAAAAAAGTCTAAAATCCCACTTTCTTTTTGAGTTAATTTATTCCGGATTAGCTCAGCGGTAGAGTAGGCGGCTGTTAACCGCTTGGTCGTAGGTTCGAATCCTACATCCGGAGCCATTCAATTCTTGAAAAATTCCCCTATTTTTTAATTTTTATTCATAAAAATCAGAGCTTTAAATATCTTGTTAAGAAATATAGCCATTTCAATTTTGATATACCTAAAAAGTGTGTATATGGACGATATCGCAAGGGTAACTCCCATTTTGGAGATTTGTAGATTGATTTTTTATGACAAAAAGTCTCAATGCTGTATTTTCCATGATAACTTCCAATTCCACTATTCCCAACTCCTCCAAAGGGTAGATGAGGATTTGTAATATGCATAATGCAATCATTGATGCATCCTCCCCCAAAAGATAGAGAAGAGAGTATCTGATCTTGTATTGGCTTATTTTGACTAAAGAGATAGAGTGCAAGAGGTTTTTCAAAAGCGAGTATAAATTGGATACATTGTTGGATTTCTTCATAGGTAAAAATAGGTAAAATCGGAGCAAAAATCTCTTCTTGCATCAAGGGAAGCTGAAGGGCTTGTGTATGAGATAGAGATCCAAAATCAATTAGAGTAGGTTCAATTTTTTGGTTTTTATTTTGACCTCCATAAACTTTTCCTAAAGAATGGGGGGATTCTAAAAATTTGATGGCTCGCTGAAAATGCGTTGGAGAAATAATGGTACCAATTGTTTCAAGCGGAGTTGCAGAGAAGGCTCTATTGATTTCTTCTTGAATCAGTTTGAGAAATTTGTCTTTAATGGAACAATGAATCAGTATAAAATCTGGGGCTACACAAGTTTGTCCAGCATTGAAAAACTTCCCCCATACAATTCTTCTTGCACTTAATGCTAAATCTGCACTTTTATCAATAATGCAAGGATTTTTCCCACCCAGTTCAAGAGTGTAGGGAATAAGATTTGGAGCACAAGCAGAAGCAATGATTTTGCCTACCTGTGTGCTTCCTGTAAAAAAGACATAATCAGGCTTTTCTTGTAAAAGTTGTTGTGTGATTTCCCCATCTCCACATACAACACAGACAAAGGATGGATCAAAGATTTCTTGGATGATTTTTGTAATGATTGCTTGCGTATGGGGTGCGTATTCTGAGGGCTTTAAAATAACACAATTTCCAGCAGCAATTGCTCCAATAAGGGGAGAAAGACAAAGAGAAAAGGGATAATTCCATGGAGAAATAATCAATACTACACCATATGGATCATAATAAATCTGACTTTTTCCCATAAAATGTGTGAAGGGCGTCTTAACTGTTTGAGGCTTTGTATAATGTGCAAGTATTTTGAGGGTATGGTTGAGTTCTTGTAAAACTCGCATAATCTCACTCATATATCCCTCTGTGGGATCTTTCCCTAAATCTTTATGTAGGGCATCTAAAATTTCTTGTTCGTATTTGTAAATTGCAGATTGGAGATTTAAGAGTGCTTTTTTTCTGTATTGAGTGCTTGTGCCTAGATTTTGAAGAAAAAATTTTTTTTGAGAAGCAACAAGCTCTTTTACCATTGCAGATATTCTTCTAAGAGTGTATTTAGATTGATTTGAAATTGTGTGTGTTGAATGCATTGGATGCATCGATGGATATGTTCAAGATAAACTGCAAGCTCATCTTTTGCACCCTGAATCCCTAAAAGATTAACATAGTTGTTTTTGTGAATATCTTGTCCTATAGGTTTCCCAGCTTTTTCTTGCGATGAGGTTGTATCAATCAAATCATCGCGAATCTGAAAAAAGATCCCTAGCAAGATTCCAAGATCCCAAAGGGAACCAAGCTTTTGCTTTGAGAGATTGGCGATAATTCCACCCATTTTGAGGCTTGAGGCAATTAGTTTGGCTGTTTTGAGGGTGTGAATATTTTGAAGTTGGTTGAGATTAAGAAGTTGATCTTCAAAATAGCAATCTAATGCCTCTCCAATAATCATTTGACATGTACCCAAAGCAAGGGTAGAGATGAGTGAAATTTGGGTCGTGGGCTCTAGTGGAGATTGTGTAATCAGATCAAATGCATAGCTATTGAGAAAATCTCCACTTAAAATTGCTGTGACTTCATTGTATTTTGTATGAAGGGTGGGGTGTCCTCTTCGTAGTGATGCATTATCGATGCTGGGTAGGTCATCGTGAATAAGAGAAAATGTATGGATGGCCTCCATTGCAAGTGCTGGAAAAAAAGCTTTAGAGATATGTTCTGGAGAGAAAGCATCTACGACACAAAATATAAGGGCAGGACGGAATCTCTTTCCGCCATTTTTCATCATTTCCCAAACCGCCTCTTGAAAATGTGGATGAAAACTTTGAGCTTGAGGAGTGTGAGATTGGAGAAAGGATTCAAAATCCAAAAGGATTGTATCGAGCTTTGATGTAATCATTTTGTATTCCATTGATGAGATTAATTGTAAATTGAAAGCCATCACGAGAAATCAGTACTTCAAGTTTCCCAAGACTTACCGCTTGTGTTAAAATCTCTCTTAATCGCGCTTGGACATCTTTGGGGTTTTGTTTGGTGTAACTAAAAATCCTTTCCCCATTAATCCATAAGATAATATCTCCCTTGAGTAGGCCTTGCTGAAGGTTATATTTTGCTGGATCAGTAGAGATGACTTTTAGTTCATTGTCAAGTTTGATGCCAATGCGATCAAAAAAGATATCAGGGAGAAGAAAACCACCATATCGGGGTTGAACAACAACATCAAAAGTGAGCGTTTCTGTTTTTTTCTTATTGATGCGTTTAATGGTTACTTGAGCAATAGAGTCTTTTTTGAGATTGGAAACAAACCATTCAAATTCATTGTAGTCTTTAATAGGTTTTTGATTGATAGAGAGAATTTCATCATCTTTAAGAAATGGGACATTGGGAAAGAAGGGATCAACATATTGAACCTTAAGTGTTTTGTTTTTAGAATCTGTGGGATAGATTCTGATGCCAAGATCTCCATAATAAGGAGTATCTTGCTCTAAAAAACGACTTAGATATTTATGATCAATAAATTGATCTTTTTGAGTGCCCAACCCATAGATTTGATAACAGATATTTGAGATAACGCCATTGCGTGGAACTTCTCCGCTAAAGCGAGCATAATCAAGAAAACCCTGTTGGGATTGAAGGATGATTCCCTTTTGGATTGTTTTGGAGCTAATGCTTGCCATATTGAGAGTTTGTGCTTTGGAATCAATGGGCATTAATACATAGCTAGGTTTATCTTTTATGGGAAGATTGAGAATATAAAGCCCGATAAAGGGATCAGCTTTGAGAATTTGCTGATTTTTGGGAGGAGTTGGAAAAAAGGCAACAAAAAATTTTTGTTTTTCATGTTCGATTAGAACAGCGCGTGTCTGCTCAACAGGAACAGAGGCATCGCGATAATATTTTTGACAAAAGCTAAAATCATAAGAAAAGCTCAAGCATATACAGAGTGCAAAAAAAGCAAGAAAACGCATTGTCAGGATTGTCCGAAGAGATTGAGCCCTCCTAGCATATTAAGAGCTTCATTTTTTTTGTCTTGATTGATATTGTGATAAGCGTCATTAATAGCGCTAATGAGGAGAATTTGAAGCGATTCTTTGTCTTCAAGAAGAGAAGAATCAATATTGAGATCTATCATTTCTCCAGAACCATTCATGCTAACACTAACCAATCCACCTCCACTTTTGCTTGTGTAAATTTTATTTTTGTTTTTTTCTTCAAGTTCTTTGGCTTTTTCCTGAAAATTTCCTAGCATTTCTGTGAGTTTGTTAGGGTCAAACATATTTGTCATTAAATTCCTTTTATTGTGAAATATTAAGGGATTTTAGCACAGAGCGAATAACTTCCCTGTCATCAAAAGGAATGTATTGGTCCTGAATAATTTGGTAGGGTTCATCTCCTTTTCCTAAAACAAAGAGTATTTCATCATCCTGAAGATGAGTGATAGCGTGCTGAATGCTTGCAAATCTATCAGGGTTGAAAGAGATGATTTTTTGGTGATTTTGAATTCCTGATGCAATTTCTTGAATAATGCATTCTGGGTTTTCGCTGCGTGGATTGTCGCTTGTAAGGTAGATTTTTGAAGCATATTTTTCTGCTATGGCTCCCATCTTAGGTCTTTTTTCTTTATCTCTATCCCCTCCTGCACCAAACACAACAACAATTTTTTGATTTTGAAAATTTTCTAAGATTTTTTCCATTCCATCGTGAGTGTGGGCAAAATCAACAACAATAAGAGGTGAAGAAGAAACAATTTCCATTCTTCCCTCAACCCCTTGAAAGTTTGCCAAAGACATACAAATTTCTTGAAGAGAAAGAGGAGTGGTTTGCACAAGCGAGGAAATACAAGCAAGGGCATTATACAAGTTGTGCAAACCGCACATTTGGAGTTTGAGATGGGCTTGATGACTTGGAGAATGGATTTGGGCAGAAATAAAAGGGAAACTTATGATGTTTGTAGCTTTAAAGTCTGCTGGGCAATGCAGGCCGTATGTTATGGCTTTTTGAATGTGAGCGTTCTTTTCATCAGCATTGATTACTTCAGGACAGCTATGGTCAAAAAAGCTATTTTTGACACGAATGTATTCTTCATGTGTTTTGTGAAAATCAAGATGATCGCTTGTGATGTTGGTGAGGATTTTGCAAGCAAATTGCAAGGATGCAATGCGATTTTGGACGATTGCGTGAGAGGAAACCTCCATGACAAAAAAATCACATTCTTTTGCTTCTTCAAGAAGTGTATAGAGTTCCAAAACGGTAGGTGTCGTCAGCCCCTTTGGTCGCTTTTGCACTCCATTGATAAAAAATCCTCTTGTACCAAGAAGGGCGACTTTGTGGTGATTTTGTTTGAGTGTATGAGCAATCAATGCAGCTGTAGTTGTTTTGCCATTTGTACCTGTGATACCGATAATGTGTTTGGGAAGAGAAAAATAATCTTTGAGCTGATCTTCTTTGATGCTTTGAATGTGTGAAACATCTTGATGAAAGCGTTCATTGAGCGTTGTTTTGACAAAAAGACATTGTGGATCTTTTAGCGCATCAGATGAATGATCGCTTAGGGAGTAAAACTGGCGATTATGAGCAAAAATAGTTTTTTGAATTTTCATTTGAGATGCTTGATTGCTTTTTGTAAAATTTGATTAAGATTAAGATCAAAGCCCATTGTTTCACTGATATTTTCTGCATATTGCATTGAAAGATCAGCATATCCTCTATCTATGAGAAAATTCAGAAATTCATACACTTCTTCTTTGTGGGAAAAAATGATTTTTGTGCTTAGAGAAAAATCTTCAAAGGCTTCCTTGAAGTTTGGTTTTGTAAAAACAAATTTTTTGAAATCCTCATAGGAAATACAGGAAAAAGATTCTGCATTTTGCAATAAAGATTGGGAGAAGTTTTCAGAATCTTTGCTTTCTTTGCTATCCATAGAATCGATAATGTGAATAACTTTCTGCTGTGCTGTTTGAGAAGATTCTTCAGAAAGTAGAGCATAATAAAATTCCAATAATCCCAATGCTTTTTGTGGATCAAATTGGGCGATATCACACAATAAGATTCCCATTTTTGCTTCAAGATTTAAAGGATCTGCTTCTAGTTCTTGGGCAAAAAGAGAAAATGCTTTTTGATACTCTTCTTTTGAGAGAAAGTCAAAAGCATGTTGCATTTTAGTCTTCTTCAACTTTAACCACCTGAATGTCTGGATGAATATCAATTTGTAATTGTCGCTGGATTCGATTCTTTAGAGTTACTGTGCTACTTGGGCATCCCTTGCATGCCCCCTCAAGTTTAATATATACACATCCTTTTTCAATTTTGATCAATTTAAGATCTCCTCGATCTTTGATTAAAAAAGGGCGCACTTTTTCTAGGCTAATTTCAACAGGTTTTTGTAGTTCAGAATCTGAAAAAATCAATTTTATTTTCCCTTAATCATGGATTATTTTTTAGGCAAGCACTATATACATCATTGGTAAAAAAGTCAAATGTTTTTCAATAAAATCGGTATGATTTTGTCTCTTAAATTTCTGCACAAGGGAGTTTTTAGTGGATATTAGAGACTATAAAAAGCTAGATAAAGCAAGTCAATCTATTCAAAAAGATAGTGTTAGAGTTGGCATTGTGATGCTTTTTGTAATTTTTACTGGATTATATGCTTTTGGTTTGTCCAATATCTCCAACCCTACAATGCTTGCATTTGCAGCAATTATTGGTGGATATATGGCGATGAATATCGGAGCAAATGATGTGGCCAACAATGTTGGTCCAGCCGTTGGCTCAAAAGCAATGACGCTTTTGAGTGCGATTTTGATTGCTGGGATTTGTGAGGCAATGGGGGCAATTATTGCTGGGGGAGATGTTGTGGATACGATTAAATCAGGAATCATTAACAAAGATGCAATTGCTGATTCTCATATTTTTCTTCTTTTGATGTTTTCGGCTCTGCTTTCTGGTGCTTTATGGTTGAATTTAGCCACTTTTGTGGGGGCTCCTGTTTCAACCACACATTCTTTGGTTGGTGGAATTTTGGGTGCTGGTGTTGCTGCAAGTGGTTTTAGTGTTGTCAATTGGGGAGTTTTAAAAAATATTGCTTTAAGTTGGATTATTTCTCCGGTGATGGGAGGAGTCATTGCTGTTGTTTTCCTGATGGTGATTAAAAAAACAATCTTGTATAAAACCAAAAAAAGAGAAGCAGCAAAAAAAGTCGTGCCAATTTTGATTGCATTGATGACTTTTTCCTTTTCATTGTATTTAATCACTAAGGGTCTGAAGAAGATTTTGCCTATGGGAATAGGGGTGGCTGTTTTGATTAGTGTAGTTTTGGCTTTCGTGGGGTATCTGCTTGTGCGTCCTTGGGTGGCTAAAAAATCTCAAGAAATTGATCAAACAAAAGAAGCGATCAATGATCTTTTTACAATCCCTTTGATTTTTGCTGCTGCATTATTGAGTTTTGCACATGGTGCCAATGATGTTGCCAATGCAATTGGCCCACTTGCTGCAATCAATCAGGTGCTATCAAGTGGGGCTGGAGTAGCGGGCAAGGCTTCTGTTCCGCTTTGGATTATGATTGTTGGGGCCTTTGGAATCTCGCTTGGGTTGATGTTATATGGGCCTAAATTGATTAAAACTGTGGGGAATGAAATCACGGATTTGGATAAAAAAAGGGCGTTTTGTGTGGCAATGAGTGCGGCTATTACAGTGCTTGTGGCTTCCCAATTGGGTCTTCCTGTAAGCTCGACACATATTGCAATTGGAGGAATTTTTGGGGTGGGATTTCTAAGAGAATATCTTGAGAAAAAACAAATGCAAGCACAAGAATTAATCTTGCAAGCACATAGAGGAAAAGACCAAAAAGAGGTTGAAGAGTTCTTGCATAAATATAATCTTGCAAGCATGAAGCGTAAGGGCCTAATGCTTAGTGCTCTTAAGAGGCGTGAAATTCAGATTTTAGATAAAAAAGAAACCAAAAAGCTTAAAAAAGCATATAAAAATGAGCTCGTCAAAAGAGGAGCATTTAAAAAAATTATTGCTTCATGGCTTATTACAGTTCCTGCATCTGCCTTTGTTGGAGCGGGGATTTATTATTTATTGATTTGGCTGGGTTTGTAGAATTTTAATTCCAAAAAAGGATAAAATCCCTTGACTTAATAAAGAAATATAAACACAAGGAGTTATTATTTTGGATCCTTACCAGTCGGTGTTGATGGTTATTTTGGCATTGGTTCTTGTTCTTTTAAATGGTTTTTTTGTACTCTCTGAGTTTGCGATTGTTAAGGTGCGTCGATCTAAGCTTGAGGAGCTTGTAAAAAATGGTAGTGGGGGTTCAGCCAAATTGGCTCTAAAAATTTCTAACTCTCTTGATAGTTATCTTAGTGCAACTCAGCTTGGTATCACTCTTTCCTCTTTGGCATTAGGTTGGATTGGTGAGCCTGCGATTGCCACTCTTTTTAACTCCTTGTTTATTGTATTTGTGGGGGAGGAGAATTTGATTTTGGCTCATACTTTCAGTTTTGTTGTGGCATTTACTTTGATTACCTTGCTTCATGTAGTTTTAGGAGAGCTTGTTCCTAAATCAATTGCGATTGCCAAGGCTGAACATATGGCATTGTTTATTGCGCGACCATTGCATTATTTTTGGATTTTGCTTTATCCTTTTATTCGGCTTTTTGAAATGCTTTCGGGTTTTGTTTTGTCGCTTATTGGTGTGCGTCCAGCCACGGAACATGAAATTGCGCATTCTGATGAGGAACTTAAAATTATTGTGGGGGAGAGTTTAAAGGGGGGATTTATTGATTCTGTTGAGGGGGAGATTATCAAAAATGCAGTGGATTTTTCCGACACAGTGGCTAAAGAAATTATGACACCAAGAAAAGACATGATTTGTCTTGATGCAGATGAGAGCTATGAAGAGAATTTAAAGGTTGTTATGGAGACTAATCATACGCGTTATCCTTATTATAAAGAGAGCAAAGATAATATTTTGGGAATGATTCATATTCGTGATTTATTGCAAGATACGCTCAAGGAGACACATGATCTGAGCTTACTTGTGAGACAGCCATTGATTGTCCCTGAAAATACTTCAATTTCAGAGATTTTGAAAAAGATGAATAAAGAACAGATCCATACTGCTCTTGTTGTGGATGAATATGGTGGGACATCAGGACTTCTAACGATGGAAGATATTATCGAAGAAATTGTTGGGGAAATTAGCGATGAGTACGATTGTAAGAATGAGGAGATTGTCCAGATTGATGAAAAGACTTATAGAGTCAATGGAATGCTTGGACTTGAAGAGATTGAAGAGAAAATAGGGGTTAAGTTAAGTGATGAATATGAGCATGTGACTTTAGGTGGTTATGTGTTTAATTTGCTAGGAAGCTTACCTGTTGTGGGTGAAGCAATTGAAGATGAAATGTGTCTATATGAAGTCTTGGAAGTAGATGGTGCTCGGATTAAAGAATTGAAAGTCACCAAAAAAGAACAACAAAGTCAAGAAGAAGATTGATTTGCAATCATTGACTTTGTAAGAAATTAAAAATAGCTTGAATTTCTTTATCTGTGAGATAATATTTGGGCATTAGCCCTTCGCTTGCATTGACTTTTTCTATAAAGGTTTGCAAAGAGAGATGATTGATTTGAGGAGCGATAAGTTTTTTATCTTTCCCCCTTGATTTGTAGGTGGCAATGAGTATTCCTTCACCTTTGGCGCCATGGCACTTTTGACAACTGATGCCCCGAGGATTTTCATAAAGTTTTCTTCCATATTCTAATTCGTCAATAAAATCTTCTCTTCCCCATGCAAAAACAAGAAAGAGCAAAAATATTTGCTTTTTCATACAATGCCTCAAGTGTAATTTATCTATAATTATATGAAAAAATCCAAATTTAAGGACGATTGCGTGAAGCTTTTAGATGGAAAGACTTTGGGAAGTACTATAGAAGAACAAATTAAGCAAGAAATAAGAGAATTGAATCAAAATTTTATTTATCCCACATTGGCAGTGATTTTGGTAGGAAATGATGCCCCAAGTGCTTCTTATGTCAAGATGAAGTCTAAAGCATGTGAGCGCGTAGGAATCAACTCTTTAATTTTTGGAATGCCTGAAAATACTAGTGAAGAGTTTCTGCTTCAAAAGATCGAGGAGCTCAATAAGGATTTGAAGGTTCATGGTATTTTGGTGCAACTTCCACTGCCTCAACATATCAATACGCAAAAAATTTTAGAAACAATTGATCCTCAAAAAGATGTTGATGGATTTCATCCGCTAAATATGGGGAAGTTAATGGTGGGGCTTGATGGATTTATACCGGCAACCCCATTGGGTGTGATGCAACTCTTAGAGGCATATCATTTGAGCGTGAGAGGCAAGAACTGCGTTGTGATTGGTGCAAGCAATATTGTAGGAAAACCTCTAGCTTCTTTGTTGCTTAATGCTGGCGCAACAGTGAGTGTATGTCATATTTTGACAAAAGATGTGAGCTTATTTACAAAAGAGGCAGATTTTGTTTTTGTTGCTGTGGGTAAGATAGGGCTATTGACAGCAGAAATGATTAAAGAGGGTGCAGTTATTGTGGATATTGGTATTAATCGCACAAATGAAGGAGCGATTGTGGGAGATGTGGAATTTGATTTTGTTGCTCCTAAGTGCAGTTTCATTACTCCTGTTCCTGGAGGAGTGGGCCCAATGACAATTGCGACACTGCTTCAAAATACACTTAAAAGTGCCCGAAACTTTGCAAAGGATATGAAATGAAATTTCTTTCTAAGCTCTATCGCTTTTCCTCATCTTGGACAGGAACGATCATCATTGTTGCTTTTGTGATTTTTTTTGTTGCTCAAGCCTTTGTGATTCCGACAAGATCAATGGTTGGAACGCTTTATGAGGGAGATATGCTTTTTGTTAAAAAGTTCTCTTATGGGATTCCTATTCCAAGAATTCCTTGGATTGAGATACCTGTTTTTCCTGATTTGAAGGGGAATGGGCATTTATTTGAAGGCAAAAGACCACAAAGGGGGGAGGTTGTTGTGTTTATTCCTCCTCATGAAGAAAAAACATATTATGTAAAGAGAAATTTTGCCATAGGCGGAGATGAGGTCATTTGGAGTCAGGAAGGCTTCTTTTTGCGCCCCAAAGAGGGGGATGAGGGGATTAAGAAATTTTTCCCAGAAGCAAAAATTCAGGAATTTTTTGGGAAAAAGTTTGTAAAAAATCCATATGCACAGAATCACTTAGGGATTGCTTATCGTGCAAATAATGCAAGATTCCAAGAAGCTGTTAATGCTTTAAGTTTTGATGGGGAAAAATGGGCAATACTTGGGGCATGTCAAAATGAAAAAACAAAAGAAATTTATGAGTGTAAGCAAGATTTTTCTATGATCCCTATCAAAAAGGATGGCAGGGCGATTGATGCTTATACTCTTTATAATCAAGGCGATGTTGTGTTTTATAAAAAAATCGCTCAAGATGAGTTTTTTATGATTGGAGACAATCGCGACAATAGTCTTGATTCTCGATATTGGGGAAGTGTGCCATATGCACAAATTATTGGAACACCTTGGCTTGTATATTTTTCAATTAATCTTAACAATTCCCAAGAAGCTCAGGAGTATGCTAGAAAGCTTGGAAAAGATGAGGGGTGGTGGAAATATACAGTTCGATGGAATCGTGTTTTTAGAACAACAGAAGGTTTGGAAGAGGATTTGAGGAGAGGAAATGCTAACCAGTAGTTTTGACTTGCAGGGCATTATTTTCTCTTATCTTGCCCTATTGGTAACGATTATTGGATGTGAGTTGAGTTTGAGTTATTTGACAAAAAGTTATGCCCTAGATTGTATTGAAGCTAACGATTTGGTGAATTCTGAGGGGAGAGTGACTTTTAATCCTCTGCGCTATTTTGATTTGTTTGGAACAATCATCTTCCCTCTCATTATGCTGTTATTGCAATCTCCTATTTTGTTTGGCTGGTCTAAAACTTTATGGCTAAATATGCAAAAGGTTGTAAATCGACATGGTATCAATCTCGCAATTCTTCTTGCTTCAAGCGGGGTGTTTTTTCACTTTTTTATTGCTTTTTTGGCAAGTTGTTTGATTACTTGGAATCCTCTTGTGCAGTTAGAAGGTTTTTGGCAAACACTTGTGCTTTTCAATGTGTTTTTTGTGGTCATTAAGCTATGTCCAATTTTGCCATATGATGGATTGAAAATTTTGAGTTATATTGGCCTAAAATTTGGAACAGATGCGTTGATGAGATTTTATTGGATGCTTATTCCTTATGGAATGATTATTTTGATTATTTTGATTCTAACGCCATTGAAGGGGATGCTTTTGGTGCCTGCAAATTTAATGTTGAATTTTTTGTTATAAAGGATGTGAGATGATCAAGTATTTTTTGGCCACAGACCATGCAGGCATTAGGGTTAGAGATTTTATTCTTTCTTATTTTGAAAAGCAAAATTTAGAAATTGTTGATTTTTCTCCCAAAAGCGAGGAGAGAGTTGATTATCCTGATTATGCTAAAAAGGTTTGCATAGAGGTTTTAAAAAGCGAGTTTCATCGTGGAATTTTGGTGTGTGGAAGTGGGATTGGGATGAGTATTGCTGCCAATCGTTTCTCTGGCATTAGGGCTGGACTTTGCACTGATGCCTATATGGCAAAGATGACAAGAGCACATAATGATGCCAATGTGTTGTGCTTGGGAGAAAGAGTGAGTGGTTTGGGCGAAATTGAGTCGATTTTGGAAGCTTTTATACAAACACAATTTGAGGGTGATCGACATTTGATGAGGATTAAAAAAATTGAGGAACTGATAAAGGAGCTTTAAATGTGGGGATTATTTGGTCAATGGTTCTTGGTTACAAGCTTTATTATTTTTGTATTGTATATGGGAATCCGGACTTTCTATTATCGTTCTGTAGCTCAAAGAGAAGAGAAAAATTCTGCCAAGATGAAATTAACACTTCAGGATGCAGAAATCTTAATACGCAAACATCAGGTTCAACTTCAGAGAGCTTTGGGAGATATTGAGATTCTTACACAAGAACTAACTGCATTAAAGGGCGATATTAGAAGTTTGAAGCAAAAAAATTCTCAGTACAAAATTGAGGCAGATCGCTACAAGACGCGTATTAAAGAGCTTGAACAAAAGATTGAAGCACTTTTATAGAGGAAGAGAAGATGAGAAATGAGTTATTGAGCAATATTCGTTGTGTTCAAGATTATCCAAAAGAGGGTGTATTGTTTCGGGATATAACAACACTGTTGCATGAAGGAAAGGTTTTTAGAGATTTGATTAACTATCTCAAAGAGCGATATGAAAATGAGCAGATTGACTTTGTTGTGGGGTTAGAATCAAGAGGATTTATGCTGAGCGCTCCTTTGGCCTATGCGTTAGGAGCGGGGTTTGTTCCTATTCGCAAAAAAGGTAAGCTTCCCTATGCAAAAGTAAGTAAAACTTATACTTTGGAATATGGGGAAGATGCAATTGAGATCCATTTAGATGCGTTTAAGAAGAAAGAGGGGGCTAGAGTAGTGTTGGTAGATGACTTGATTGCTACAGGAGGAACGGCTTGGGCTGGGGTTGAGCTTATTGAGGAAATTGGAGGGAAATGTATAGAAGCTTGTTTTCTTTTAGATTTGGTAGATTTTGGTGGATCATCAAAGCTAAAAACAAAGACAAAGGTGCATAGTATTTTGGAGCTTTAAAGGAGAGAAAATGGGTCTTGAAGAGTGGATTGTAGAGCTTTGGAATACGCATGCGGGGACTTGGGGGTATTTGATTTTATTTTGTTGGAGTGTTTTGGAGGGGGAGCTGGGACTGATCTTTGCGGGACTTGCGACACATGATGGTCATATGAATCTTTTTTTGGCGATTTTTGTTGCTGGACTTGGGGGATTTGTCGGAGATCAGATTTATTTTTATATTGGGCGATTAAATAAGAAAAACTTAAGAAATGTTTTGTCCTCACAAAGACGAAAATTTGCCCTTGCTCATATTTTGTTGAAAAAATATGGCTGGCCTATTATTTTTATCCAGCGTTATATGTATGGGATGAGAACGATTATCCCTATGAGTATAGGTCTAACCCGTTATAGTGCTTTAAAGTTTGCAATTATTAATCTTTTGAGCGCGTGGGTATGGGCTGCCATTACAATTGTATTTGTATGGTATTTTGGAGAAGTAATTTGGGAGATTGTGGGGTGGTTGAAATCTCATCCTTATCTTTTGATTCCGCTTGCGATTGTCTTAGGAGGGGGAATCTTGTATTATTTTCAATATAAAACAAAAAGGAGGTCATAATGTTGGAAGTAAAAATTACTGATATGAAAGCAGAGTGTGAAGTTTTTTTTATTGCATCTGTTGAAGAAGCAAAAGACAAAGAACTCTTACAAGAGATGAATTTTAAAGATGCGTTGTTTGTGCAAGCTTCTAAGGCACTGTATATCAAAATTGATTCTCAAGAAAAAGATGTCTTACGAGAAGCTGCTTCAAAAGCTATAAAAGCGATCAAAAAACTCCCCTATCGCAGTGCAAAAGTGCATTTGTGTGGAGGGAAAGAAGAGGTTCAGGCGATACTTATGGGACTGTATTGCGGAGATTATGCTTTTGAGCAATATAAAACCCAAAAAGAAGAAAAAGTTTTAAGAGAAATTTATATTGATTGTCAGTGTGAAAAGATTGAAGATATTGTTTATGAATGTGAGATTATTGCTTCATCTGTATGCTTTGTGCGTGATTTGGTTAATACTGCTCCAAATGAGGCGACACCAGAATTTTTGGCAGAAGTTGCACAAAAAGAGGCACAGCGATTAAAGATTGAGTGCAAAATTTTTGATGTAGAAATGATGAAAAAAGAAAAGATGCATTCTCTTTTGGCTGTAGCACGCGCTTCTAGTCAAGAGCCAAGATTGATCCATTTGACTTATAAGCCACAAAATGCAAAAGCCAAAGTTGTGTTTGTAGGAAAAGGTTTGACTTATGATAGCGGTGGGTTAAGTTTGAAGCCTTCAGATTATATGGTGACAATGAAGGCTGATAAATCTGGAGGTTGTGCTGTAATAGGGATTATCTCCGCTATTGCTCAGCTTGGACTTCCTTTGGAGGTGCATGGAGTTATTGGGGCTGTTGAGAATATGATTGGAGGAAATGCTTATAAGCCTGATGATATTCTTCACTCAAGAGAGGGTAAAAGTATTGAAGTGAGAAATACTGATGCAGAAGGAAGACTTGTTCTTGCGGACTGCTTGAGCTATGCACAAGATTTAAATCCTGATTATTTGATTGATTTGGCAACCTTAACTGGTGCTTGCGTTGTGGGGCTTGGAGAATATACCTATGCAATTATGGGCTTTAATGAAAAATTGAAAGATCAATTTGAAAAGAGTGCAGTGCAAAGCGGGGAGCTTGTCGCGCAATTGCCTTTTAATACTCATCTTAAAAAACTCATTGATTCTAAGATTGCTGATGTGTGCAATGTATCTTCATCTCGTTATGGTGGAGCTATTACTGCAGGATTGTTCTTAGCAGAATTTGTCCGCAAAGAATATCAACATAAATGGTTGCATCTTGATATTGCTGGTCCGGCATATATTGAGAAAGAATGGGATATTAACCCTTATGGTGCAAGCGGAATTGGCGTGAGAGGTTGTGTAGAATTTGCAAAATTTTTGAGTGAGGAAAAATAATGGGGTTGTCAATCGGAATTGTTGGTCTTCCCAATGTGGGAAAATCAACGACCTTTAACGCATTAAGTCAAACTCAAAATGCACAAGCTGCTAACTATCCCTTTTGTACAATTGAGCCTAATAAGGCTATTGTGCCTGTTCCCGATGAAAGACTAAAAGAGCTTGCAAAAATTGTCAATCCTGAGCGGATTCAACATTCTGTTGTTGAGTTTGTAGATATAGCTGGTTTGGTGAGAGGAGCAAGTAAGGGAGAGGGGCTTGGGAATCAGTTTCTTGGAAATATTAAAGAGACAGATGTGATTTTGCATATTGTGCGATGTTTTGAAGATGAAAATGTTACTCATGTTGAGGGAGGCGTGGATCCCATAAGAGATGTGGAGATTATCGAGCTTGAGTTATTGTTGGCTGACTTGCAAACGCTTCAAAAGCGTATCGAAAAGCTTGAGCGTCAAAGTAGGGCAGATAAACATGCAAAAGAAGTGCTTGAAATAGCCTTAAAACTTCACAATCATCTTCAGGAAGGGAAAAGTGTAAGGACTTTTGAGAATCGAGAGGATGAAAGATTTTTTGAGCTAGATAAGGAATTGCGTTTTTTAACCAATAAAGAGGTTATTTTTGGGGCAAATGTAGGTGAAGAGGATTTGATTGAAGATAATTCTTATGTTTTAGCTCTCAAAGAATTTGCTCAAAAAAGTGGGTGTGAGGTGATTAAGCTCTGTTCAAAACTTGAAGAAGAAATGGTGGGGATGAGCGATGAGGAGCGACAAGAGTTTCTTTCATCGTTGGGATGCGAAATGAGCGGTTTGGAGCAGATTATCAAAAAAGGATTTGAAAAGCTGGGATTGATTAATTATTTTACCGCAGGGGTAAAGGAGGTGCGATCTTGGACAATCAAAAAAGGAGATAGTGCTCCTGTGGCTGCGGGTGTAATTCATAAGGATTTTGAAAAAGGCTTTATTCGAGCAGAAACGATTGCTTATGATGATTTTGTTCGATATGGTGGAGAAACCAAAGCCAAAGAAGCTGGAGCAATGCGAGTGGAGGGAAAAGAGTATATTGTCCAAGATGGAGATGTGATGCATTTTAGATTCAATGTCTAGATATTTTAAAAAAGCTTATATTGAGATCAGTGATATTTGTGGATTGAAATGTAGCTTCTGTCCTTCCATTAAGGGTAGAAGAGGGAAGATGGATCTTGGGGTATTTGAAAAAATTTGCCTCCAACTTCAAGGGAAGTGCGATGTGATTGATTTGCATCTTTTGGGTGATCCTTTAAAGAATCAAGATTTATTTGATTATTTGAGGATTGCATCTGCCTTTAATCATCGCGTTGAAATCGTAACAAGTGGGTATTATCTTAAGAAATGGGACTTTAAAAAACTTTTATCACCTCCTATTAGACAATTTAATATTTCTTTGAGTGCTTTTGGCGATATCAATAATCCCAAATCAAGTGAGTATCTTCATCATTGCTTGGAATTTGCGACATTTCACCAAGAACGCAATATGACTTGCTTTGTCAATCTAAGAATGCACAAAAGTCGTCTTAATGAAGAAATAGCTCGGTTTTTTTGCCATGCCTTTAATGTGAAGTATCAATTTGAGCGTGATAGGATCAAGCTTGGCGAGTATTTATTCTTGACATTGAGCAAGGATTTTGAATGGATTGATTCTGCAAACTTTCACTTCAAGAAAGAAAAGTTTTGTTATGGATTAAGTGCTCAGATTGGATTTTTGGCAGATGGGCGAGTTGTGCCATGTTGTATTGATTGTGATGGAAAAATTGAGCTTGGTAATATCAAAAAACAAAGCTTGGAGGAAATTCTTTCTTCTTCTTTGTCGCAACAGATTCTTTTGGGATTTCAAAAAGGAGAGGCGTATCATATAGAGTGTCAGAGATGCACTTATCCTGCCCAAAAATAAAATGGACTATTTTTTGCTTGTATGTCAAAAGGATTAGAATTTATTGCTAAGGATTGCAGTGCGTCAGAGGATTTTTCTCTTATTGTTATTATGTTCTTCCTTTTTGCTTTCTTCAGAGATTGCTCTTGCATTTCAGCAAGGAAAAGCAAAAGGACATGTGGGGACTTTTGCTCATATTGACTTTGTCGGTGATTCGACTTTTTTTGATCTTAGTTCTTCCTTTTCATATCAAACTGCAAGTTTTTATGGTTATAAATTCTTCGTATCTGCTTGGTTTAATCCTCCAATTTATGAAGTGAATCGCGGATTTAAGGACCATAAATCTTGGTTTGAGATTACCGAGCTTGGAATTAATTTTTTTAATTCAAGATTAAATTTTGGTTTTGATGCAGGTCGATTTGCATATAAGGCAGATTGGGTATATAACTATGTTCAAGGAGTGAGCTTTTTTCATACTTATTCTCCGCTGATTAGTTATAGCATCACTTGGATCAATCAAAGTGCGTGGGTTAATTACTATAAGATGACAAATTTTAGGGAAGCTGATAATTGGTTTGGAGGGGTGCTTGCTGATGCTGTCTTTAAGATTCCCAATACAAATGTGGAAATCAATCCTTATATTTATAGTGTTGCAAATATGTTTTGGGCTCCAGCAGTTGGAGCAAAAGCGACTTTTGAATTTTTGAGATGGAATTCAGATTTGATTTGGCAGGGAAAACTATTGTCTTATATTGCCTATCACAATAAAGATTATAGGGGAAGTGGAATTCTCTTCTGGTCGGATTTAATCTATAAGGATCGGTTGAGGGATTATGATGTAGGAGGGGGGATAATGGTTACTGATCGTAATGGTGTGAAAGATTTAGCTGTGTTTGGCCAAAATACTGAGTTTGATAATATTGATGGAATGCTTGAGGGGGGATCAACAAGTCTATATGCATTTAGTAAATTTCACTTTAAATATGATATTTCTCTCAAGGTAGCAACAAGACTAACATTTGTAGGGGGTAATAATCTCTTTGGATTGGAAACAAAATTGGGATATTTTCCGATTAAAAAGCTTGAGTTGGGAACAGATTTTTTGATGCTTTCTGGGTATCAAACTCAAAACAAGGAGGATAATTACACATTGCGCATGTTTTTGCAATATCATTTTTAAAGTTTTTTATTTTTGACGATTTAAGTGAAGATAAAAATAAATTCATCTACAAATAAAGGAGAGACGATGAAGAAAAGTTTTTTTGGTTCTTTAGTGTTGATGGGATTGGCAATTTCAAATGCAAGTGCTGTAGATTTCAGTACTTTTGGCCATGTTGGAACAGCATATAGTTTTGGAACAAATCAAAGCATTGATGGTCAAAAGCCATGGTTTGGTGGATTTACAGGGCGCGTTGGTTTTGAGCTTGGAATGGGGCCAGTAAGTGTTGGTCTTGGTGTTGCAGGAGCTCTTCCATATGGAATCAAGCCTGATGGGAATTATAGAAATCATATTCAACATGGAGTATTTACAGACCCTAGAGATGTCAAATGGTATAACTGGCTAAGCGATGCTTATTTGCGAGTTGATACAAGAATCTTTTCAATTGTAGGTGGGCGCTATGATTTAACGAAATTTTTCTCAGGCAAAGATGGAAAGGCTCACACGGGGGTAGATTGGATTTCTGGACAAAATGAAGGGGTAAGCTTTAAACTTGATACGAGATATTTTGCATGGTGGGGAATTTATTCATTTGAAACAATGGATTTTGGAGCCAAAACACCTAATCGCTTGGGTAGTGATTTGATGGGATTCCATCAATATGAAAAGAGCGGACATTTGATTTCAACAGGATTTGATATCAATATTAAAGAAATGATCTATATCGATCCTTTTGTGACCTATAACATTGATCAAAAGTATTTGCAAGCTGGTGGAAAGGTTCAAGCAGAATTTGGAAAAGGAGCCTTTAAATCCAAAACAACTTTAAGAGGAATGTATCAACATAGAGATTATCACAACTCTAATACATTTTTAGGTTGGGGAGATCAGGAGTTTTTGATTTCTAATCTCTTTAAGTTTGGTGGGGGAGGATACTATGTGGGCAAAGAAGATGGAATCATGTACTTCAGTGACAACACACGCTTCTATGGAAAAACCTTTGGCGGAGGAATTAATTACTTTGCTGGAGGCAGTGGGGTTTGGTATGTGTTTGCAGGAATTGAACATAAGTTTTTTAATTTTGATTTTATTTATGCTGATGGAGATTACAAAGAAATTTCAGCTATTGCTCAAGTTAATCTTTTCAAAAATCAATGGGTTGACTTGGGTGTTGGTGGGGGATGGATTAGATCAAGTTCGTATTATGGACAGAAAGAGGATGGAAGCTATCATATCGGAACGCAAGATCGCGGTGTCGCTTTTGTAAAACTTTCATTCTAATTGTATTCTCCCCTTGGGGGGAGGGAAGAGGGGAATTATGAAAATCGAATTTGTCAATCTTTCAAGACAATATCAAGCTTATCATCAATATATTGATCTACAAATCCAAAAAACATTAACTCAATCTTCTTTTATTATGGGTGAGCAAGTTAAGGCTCTAGAAAAAGAACTTCAAGTCTATACAAAATCTCCCTATGTAGTTGCCTGTTCGAGCGGGACAGATGCCTTGCTTTTGTCGCTAATGACCTTGGGAGTACAAAAAGGGGATGAGGTAATCACAACACCCTTTAGTTTCTTTGCAAGTAGCGAGGTGATCGCTTTCCTTGGGGCCAGGCCTGTTTTTGTGGATATTGATGAAAAAACTTACAACATTGATCCTCTTTTGATTGAAGAGAAGATTACTCCACGCACAAAGGCGATTTTACCCGTAAGTTTATTTGGACAAGTGTGTGATATGGATGAAATTAATGCTTTAGCGCTTTCTTATGGCTTAAGTGTGATTGAGGATGCTTCACAAAGTTTTGGTGCGCTTTATAAGCAGAGGAAATCTTGTTCTTTAAGTGAATTGGCTACAACAAGTTTTTTCCCTAGCAAACCTTTGGGATGTTATGGAGATGGAGGAGCTGTCTTTTGTCAAAAAGAAGAACACGCTCAAAAAATTTCCTCTCTTATTAAGCATGGACAAACAAAACGTTATGAACATCGCTACATTGGGCTTAATGCAAGACTTGATACGATTCAAGCTGGAGTTTTGCTAGCAAAGCTTCCTTTTTTGGATGATGAATTAAAGAGGAGACAAGAAATTGCCCAATATTATTCTCAGAATCTCAAAAATTGTGTTGTGCCTATGGTTTCTCAGGATAGAGAGAGTGTATTTGCGCAGTATTCAATCCGAGTTCAAAATCGAGATCAATTAATTTCTAAACTTCAAGAGTTGGGTATCCCCACAGCTGTGCATTATCCAATTCCCTTGCATCTACAAGAGGCATTTTCGTATTTGGGTTATAGGCTTGGTGATTTTCCTGTAAGTGAGAGAGTTTCTAAAGAGATCTTATCTTTGCCAATGAGTGCATTCTTGTTGCAAGAAGAGCAAGAATATATTATTGATCATTTTAATTTTTTAAACTCTTAAAGAGAGATAGTAAAATATTAAATATCTTAAAAAAGAGGATTGTGTTATGGACAAAAAGAAAAGAGTTTCTGATTTCTTTGAATTCTGCAAGGAAAATGAAGTTGAGTTTGTCGATTTTAGATTCACAGATATTAAGGGAACTTGGCATCATGTGAGTTTTTCTATTTCTGCTGTTGATGCTGAGGCTTTCGATAAGGGAATTGCATTTGATGCAAGTTCTTTGCCAAAGTGGCAGCCTATCAACAAATCAGATATGATTCTAATTCCTGATCCTGTGCGTTATTTTATTGATCCTTTTTGTGCAGATGTGACTGTTGTGGTTTTTTGTGATGTGTGGGATATTTATAAAAATCAACCCTATGAAAAATGCCCAAGAAGCATTGTCAAAAGAGCAATGCAATACTTGCAAGAGAGTGGAATAGGGGATCAAGCTTATTTTGGTCCAGAAAATGAGTTTTTTGTCTTTGATAGCATTAAGATTCGCGATCAAATCAATGCTCAAGCTTATGAAATTGATACGCAAGAGGGAGAATGGAATCGGGATCGTGAATTTGAAGGGGTTAATATGGGACATCGCCCTGGGACAAAAGGGGGATATTTTCCTGTTCCACCTATTGATAGTATGGTGGATATTCGTGCTGAAATGGTTAAGGTTCTTAATCAGGTGGGAATTGAAACATTTGTTGTGCATCATGAAGTGGGACAGGCTCAGGGCGAAATAGGGATTAAATTTGGCGATATGCTTGAGGCTGCAGATAATGTACAAAAGCTCAAATATGTTGTGAAGATGGTTGCTCACCTTAATGGAAAAACCGCTACTTTTATGCCTAAGCCCCTTTATGGTGATAATGGGAGTGGGATGCATACACATATCAGTATTTGGAAAGATGGCCAAAATCTTTTTGCTGGAGATAAATATCAGGGGTTGAGTGCGATAGCACTATCTTTTTTAGGCGGTGTTTTGCATCATGCAAGAAGCGTTGCAGCCTTTACAAATGCTTCAACAAATTCATATAAGCGTTTGATTCCAGGCTTTGAGGCTCCATCAATTTTGGCATATTCTGCACAAAATCGTAGCGCTAGTATCAGAATCCCTTTTTCTCATGGAGATAAAGCCAAGCGTCTTGAGTTTAGATTCCCAGATAGTTCAAGCAATCCCTATCTTGCATTTTCTGCACTTTTGATGGCCGGACTTGATGGTATTCAAAACAATATTCAAGCTGGTGAGCCAATGGATATTGATTTATTTGAGCTAACTCTTGATGAGATAAGAGAAAAGGGAATCAAACAGCTTCCCCATACGCTAAGAAGTGCAGTAGAAGAGATGCTTGCTGATAGGGAATATCTCAAGGTGGGGGATGTGTTTAGCGAAGAGTTTATCCAAACTTATAAAGCTTATAAATTTGAAGCTGAGATTTGGCCTTGGGAAGCACGTCCTCACCCATTTGAATTTATTAGCACTTTTAGTTGTTAGAGGTGGGGGAGGGGGTGGATTTTGTTTTCCAAAATGTCAGAATGATTTTGATCATAATCATAAACACAATTCCCTCAATCATTGCACCCACTATAAAAGAATAATATCCCTGCATTGTGATGATTTTGAGCTGTAGTGCAAGTGTTGCAGCAGCAATTAGGAAAGTCAAAGGCATCGCATCGCTTAGAGCATATAAAATCGTGTTTTTGGGAGTTTGAAGAAAACTCCTAAAGGTTACAAAAGAGCTAATGAGACGAATACTGAGCATTCCTACAATAATCATAAGGGCATTTTTCAAAATCTGATCATCAGAAAAAAGACTTCTTAAATCAAGAGTGGTTCCAACATGAACAAAGAAAAAAGGAATAAAAAATCCAAACCCAATATGATTAAGCTTTTGATGAAGTTTGTGATGGGTGCTAAAGAATGTGGCTAAAATCATTCCGGCAATAAATGCTCCAAGTGCGACTTCAAGCCCCAAAAATACAACAATTGCAACAAAAAGAAAGAAAAGCATCGCCCCAAAGCGTAGATCTTGGTTGTTAGAATCATTATGTGGAGCAATGAGTGTTTTGAGCGATGGGAACCACCAAAAAAGAATTTTAAAGCCTTGAAAAATAAATGCAATAACAAGCAAAAAAGAGAGCAAAACGCCAAAAGTTTTGAGGAGTTCAATGCTCATCCCGTGATTATAGAGTCCATTGATTGTAACAAGTGCACAAATGCTTAAAAGTTCACCAATCACTCCAACTTTGAGGGCAAGATTGAGCCAAATATGATTTTTCCCATACTCTTTGATGAGCGCCATAATCATCCCAACTCCCATAATGGGAAATGTTGCAATATAAATAAGAGGAAGCTTTTGCGTTAGAACGATTAGGACAGAAAGAGTGTAAAGAATCAGAAAATAAAGGAAGATTTTTTGAAGCATCCCTTCTTGTTTGAGCTGAATGAAGGACTTAAGATTGACTTCTGTTCCGCACAAAAACATTAAAATCAAAAATCCTGTTTCTGCTACGCTATGAGCGGCTTCATTTTTTTCAAAGATTCCTAGATAAGTTGCTAGGGCTCCAAGAAGCATTTCAACAACAACGATGGGGAATCTAGAGAGATTACTTAAAAAGGGAGCAATGGCAATGAGCCCCACAATGACAGCAAGAGAAGTAATGGTCATTGTTTGTCCATAAAATGTTGAGGGTATTTTTTCTGAAGTGTGTGAATGAGTTTGATCATCTGTTCTTGATTGTAAGGAAGATTTTCATCGACGCAATCTAATTCATCCATATAGAGTTCAATTAGAGTTTGAATTTTATCTTTTTTTGCCCTAGCAAAATATAGGGCAACTCCAAGCATATCTATCACCTCAAGAGCTAATTCGCTGATTTCTAACTCTTTTTCTTTATGCATCTCTTCCTCCTTGTTCTAAGATTTGGTCAATTTGTTCTTTAATGTGGGGATAAAAGAAACTTTCTTTAAACCCATCAATCTTCCCTCCTGAGGCATTCTTATGTCCGCCTCCACCAAAAAGTTTAGAGGCCATAAGACTTACATCAATCCCATTGTTTGCTCTTAAGCTCACATTTCCTCGCATATTGACATCAAGAAAAAAGGAAAAATCTGGATTTTGAATCAAGAATTGATTGCCCACAACACTTACATTACCTAGGGTGTAGGTCAAGATTCCTTTATATCCTTGATAAAGGATGCTCATAGAATCTTTTTTTTGTTCTAAAAGTTTTACGATATAGCAAGAGAAGATATTATCCATTGTTTGGATGTCAGGGTTACCTCCAAAGGCTAATTTTTTTAATCTAAACAAATCATTATCAAATTGAACTTCGGCATTTTGCCTATAAAGATAATGCTTGATTTGATCGAGCATAAAAAACTTAATTCCTCGATTCTCTTCTTCAAACATCACACGATTGGGATCTTTGAGAGAAGCGATCATCCCCATAGCAACTTTACCAAATTCAAATTGATACCCATCATTTTTCCAAATATCAACAGAATTAACCATATTTGAAAAATCTTCAAGCCATTGAGAGAGTGATGGGTCAAGAAGAGGGTAGTGTTGGATGAGTGTGTTAAATGTGATCTTGCATGCACTGCGTGAGGTATCTAAAAAATACCAATGGAATTTTTCTGCACTTTCGCTCCCGCTAATGTGGTGATCCAAAAGCATTAGTGTGATTTTGAAGCCTTGCATTTTGAGTTCAGTGATTTGGTCTTGGAGAAATCCTGATTCGCTTAAAGAAAGATTGAGGTCTGTGATCAAAAAAAGAATATTTTTTTGTTTGTCCTGTGTTTTGATTGCTCCAAGAATTTCTTCAAGACGCACAGAGATCTCTTTGCCATAATTGGCGTTGAAAAAATCAATATCTGAAAAAAAATGCTTTGCAATAAATTGTGCTCCATATCCATCTAGATCAATATGTGAGAGATGAAAAACTTTCATTAGCGATCCTTAAAAGTTGATTTCAATTGGTTTGTCAAGAATTTCAAAATTGACATTTGGGTCAAGTTCAGTATGGCTTAAAACAACAATTTCAATTTTAAACTGCTCCATTTTGTCATAAAGCGGTCTTCTAAGCTTGCTATCAACCAGAAAAATGACAGGAGAGATTCCGTTTTGCATCACCTTAATCATTGATTCCTCAATAGCTTCTTTTAGTTTTTGTGTTTCATTGATTGTAAGAAGAAGCATTGGAGCGGAGCCTTGATCTTTGATTTTGCTAATGAGTGCAGCTTCTGTTTCATTGCTAAAAATAAGGAGTTTTAGATTGCCATCATCAGATTTAAAGAGATTACTAATACTGCGACTTAGGCGAGATCTAACTTGTTCGACAAGAATGGAGACATTGTTTTGCACAGCATTTGCAAGATCAGTGATTGTCTCAAGAATGGTAAGCATATCGCGGATAGGGATCTTTTCTTTAAGAAGTTCTTGTAGGACTTGGCGAATTGTCCCTGTTGGAATCTTGTTGGCCTCTTCAATAATTGCAGGATAATGATCATTAAGACGCGCAAGGAGTTTTTTGACTTCGTCTTTAGTGATAAACTCTGGAGCATATTGCTTAATGAGTTCTGAGATATGTGTGGAGATAACTGTCGAGGGATCAATGATGGTGTAGCCCTGAATAATGGCTTCTTCTTTGTCTTTTGCTTCAATCCATAGGGCATCCATTCCAAATGCAGGCTCTTTTGTTGGAATCCCTTCAATAGGTGTTCCAACATAGCCTGTATCCATTGCAAGAAAATGATCTGGCATTACCTCGCCCTCACCAATCTTAACGCCTTTAAGAAGGAATTCATAATGTGTTGGAGCCAATTGAAGATTGTCTTTGATTCTAATTTTTGGCACCAAAAATCCAAAATCCCCTGCAATTTTTTTGCGAATCCCGCGAATGCGCTCAATCAAATCCCCATTTTGCTTGATATCGGCAAGCTTGATGAGTTGATAGCCCAAATAGAGTTCTAAAACTTCCACCTTTAGGACATCATTAATGATAACTTCTTCTTCTTTTTCAATTTCTTCCTCTGTTTTTTGGGGTTTTGGGGGAGCTATATGTGAAGCAAAATCTTGGGGATTTTTTGTTTCATTGATTTGATCGGTTTTGTTGAAAAAATGTTTCAGTGAGCTAAAAATACTTTTTTTCTCACCTTCTCCCATAAGGTAGGCGATTCCAAAAAAAACGAAGCTAATAAAAAAGAGAGATAGCTTTGGGAATCCTGGAATTAATGCTCCAAGGAAGAGAATGGCGCCAAGGAGAGTAACAATTTTTTGGTTATTAATGAGTTGTGTGACAAGATCTTTTGCAAAAATCTCTCCCTCAGTTTGCGTTGTTCGTGTGATGATGATACCTGTAGCTGTTGAGATAATGAGGGCAGGAATTTGCCCTACAAGACCATCCCCAATGGTTAGGATCGTAAAAGTTGATGCACTCTCAGAAACGCTCATTCCATGTTGAAAAACTCCAATCAAAAAACCACCCACAATATTAACAAGGGTAATGATAATTCCTGCGATTGCATCTCCCTTGACAAATTTGCTTGCTCCATCCATTGCGCCATAAAAATCTGCTTCTTGTGCTAAAACTTCTCTACGTTTTTTTGCTTCTTGTTCATTGATAAGTCCTGCATTCATATCTGCATCAATTGCCATTTGTTTTCCAGGCATTGCATCAAGTGTAAATCTTGCCCGCACTTCTGTGACGCGCGTTGAACCATTGGTGACGACCATCAAATTGACAAGCACCAAGATACAAAAGATAATGATTCCTATCACATAGTTGCCACCCACAACAAAGTTTCCAAATGCTGTAATGATACTACTAACAGATTCTGCACCATTGTGCCCCTCGCTTAGAATCATTCTAGTTGTAGCAACATTGAGGGCTAGGCGATAGAGAGTTACAATCAATAAAAGAGTGGGGAAGGCCGAGAAATCTGTGGGCTTTTGAATATAAAGGCCAATGAGGATAATTAAGATTGATAAAGCCATTGAGATGCTTAGCATAAAATCCAAAATACCACTAGGGAGTGGAACGATAATAATAGTTAAGATTGCGATGACAAAAAATACAACGCTGAGATCTTTTGAGGCCAAAATACGCCCAAGGCCTTGTTGCAAATTATTTTGAAGCTTTTTAAAAATCTCTGTGTTGCCCGAAGCCAAAACATCCTCTTTTTGATTGATTTTTCCTCTAAAGGAGGGAATTTTACATTCTTTTTGAGGCCTTTATTGTAAAATTATCTCTTCTCATAATAGTTTGAGAAAATACCAATCTAGGAGGTCAAAATGGCTCAAGATATGGCGAAAAAGAAAGAAATTATTTCTAAATTTGCTAGAGATTCAAAAGATACAGGATCAACAGAGGTGCAAGTTGCGCTTTTAAGTGATCGTATTGCAAATCTAACTGAGCATTTGAAAGTTAATCCAAAAGATCATTCAAGTCGTTTGGGACTTTTGAAACTTGTAGGACAACGAAGAGGTTTGCTTAAGTATCTTAAAAGAACACAATATGATCGCTATGCAAAGCTTATTGCTGAGCTAGGAATCAAAGATCGATAGTTCTTAAAAGATTAAAATGGGGGAAGGGGGAGAGCAAGAGTATAAGAGAGATGATCTTATGCTTTAAAATCCCCATAGTTCATAAGTTTTTCATATCTTTTTGAGAGAAAGTCTCCCTCTTTTTTGATTGTTTCAAGAGAGTGAAGAAAATATTCTTTGATTGATTTGGCTGCAGTAACCTTATCTCGATGTGCTCCAGATAGAGGCTCTTCAATAATATCATCAATCAATTTGTAGTCCTTAAGATCTTGTGCTGTGATCTTCATCGCTTTCATTGCTGATTCTATTTTGCTTGGATCGTTCCACAAGATAGCCGAACAGCCTTCTGGAGAAATGACACTAAAAACAGAGTAGCTCATCATTGCAAGTTTGTCGGCAACAGCAATTGCAAGAGCCCCTCCGCTTCCACCCTCACCAATAATAATTGAAACAGTGGGGACTTTTAAATTTGCAAATTCTTGTAAGTTTTTAGCAATAGCTTCACTTTGCCCCCTTTCTTCAGCGCCAATTCCTGGATATGCTCCAGCGGTATCAACAAGCATCAAAATAGGAATATTAAATTTTTCTGCCATTTTTGCAGCTCTTAGAGCTTTTCTATATCCTTCTGGATTTGGCATCCCAAAGTTTCTTTCTAATTTATTTTTTGTTCCTCTTCCTTTTTCCTCTCCAATAATTAATGCTTTTTGCCCATCAATATAGCCCAAAAAACACACGATTGCCTTATCATCTCTAAAATGTCTATCCCCATGTATCTCGCATTTCTGATCCAAGATGAGATTGATATAATCCATCGCATATGGACGATCAGGGTGCCGAGCAAGTTGCATTTTTTGGTATTCGCTCATTTGAGAATAGACTTTTTGTGTTTCTTTCTGCAAAGATGCCTCTAAAATTTCTTGGGCATGGAAATCACCTTTGATTTTGGCAGATTCAATTTCATCTTGAATTGATTTAAGTTTTTCTTCAAAATCGAGATAAATAGCCATGAGTTATATCTTTTTGAAGATAATGACACCGTTGGTGCCACCAAACCCAAATGAATTGCTCATTACAGCATTGAGTTTTGCTTCTCGTGCATGATTTGGAACATAGTCTAGATCGCAATTTTCATCTTGAATTTCTTGATTGATTGTGGGTGGAACAACTCCTTCTTCCATTGCCATGATTGCAATTACTGCCTCAATCGCTCCGGCTGCCCCTAAGCAATGTCCAATCTGTCCTTTTGTTGAGCTAACCATAGGTACTTTTTCTTTGCCTCCAAAAACATTTTTGAGAGCCAATGTTTCATAAAAGTCATTGTAGTAAGTGCTTGTCCCATGAGCATTGACATAATCAATCTGTGTATTAGCCATTTTGAGAGCTGATTTCATCGCACGATAAGCACCTTCACCATTAGGGGCAGGAGTAGTGATGTGATTAGCATCTCCACTTTCACCAAATCCAACAACTTCAGCATAAATTTTTGCCCCTCGTTTTTTTGCGCTTTCGTATTCTTCTAAAATTAGAGCACCAGCCCCTTCTCCCATAACAAAACCATTGCGCTCTTTGTCAAATGGGCGACTGGCTTTTTGTGGGTGATCATTGCGATCACTGAGGGCTTTCATTGCTGCAAATCCTCCAATTCCAACGGGACAAATAGAAGATTCTGACCCGATGACAAGCATCTGATCAGCTCCTCCGGTCATAATGGTTTTTGTTGCTTCGCTAATAGCATGAGTTCCGGCTGCGCAAGCTGTTACGCTTGCAAGATTTGGACCTTTGAGACTAAATTCAATGGAAGTGAAACCACCAAGCATATTAACAAGAGCAGAAGGAATGAAAAAAGGAGAAATGCGTTTGGGACCTTTTTCGTGACAGGTAATTGAGTTTGTTTCAATATTTGCCAATCCTCCAATTCCTGCAGCAGAGCTAACTCCAAAACTTTCCGAGATTGATTCGGGACATTTTCCTTCATTGTCAAGCAAACCACTATCTAACATTGCTTCTTTTGAAGCCTTAAGAGCAATTTGAATAAAACGTGCTGCTTTTTTGACTTCCTTTGGTTCCATAACTTCTTCTGGATTAAAATCAAGAATTTCTCCGGCAATTTGAACTGGAAAAAGACTTGCATCAAAAGAGGAAATTCTTTTAATCCCACATTTTCCTTCAATAATGGATTTAAAAGAACTTTTTTTATCTAGTCCTAAAGAGTTAATCATACCAAGACCAGTGACAACAACACGACGCATTTTTTTGCTCCTTTAATTGTTTTCCCTCATAAAAGAGGGATTTTATTTTTTTTCTTCAATATAAGTTACAACATCACCAACTGTTGTCATTTTTTCTGCCACTTCATCAGGAATTTCAATTCCTAATTTTTCTTCTAATGCCATGACAAGCTCAACAACATCTAGTGAGTCAGCGTTCAAATCATCAACAAACTTTGATTCAAGCTTAACTTCATCAGCGCTTACACCAAGTTGTTCTACTACAATTGCTTTTACATCATCAAAAGTTGCCATTTTGCACTCCTTAAATTGCATTATTTAATGTTTTTAATCTCAACGATAGGATCAAAGCGGTGATTCTAACAAAAAATATTTATGTTTGATGTGAGTTTTGTATCACATGTATAGCCCGCCATTGACTTTCAACGTTTCTCCTGTAATATAAGAAGCTCCATCGCTAAGCAAAAAAGCAACAGATTCTGCGATTTCTCGAGGGTTTCCTAATCGCCCAAGAGGAATGCTTTGTAAATAATAATCCTTAACCTCGGGCTTAAGGTGTTCTGTCATTTCTGTTTGAATAAAGCCTGGAGTGACAGAGTTGAAGCGCACATTGCGACTTGCCCCTTCATATGCAAAGGATTTTGTCATTGCAATCATTCCTCCTTTGCTTGCTGCATAATTAGTTTGTCCAGCATTTCCTCGCTCTCCAATAATTGAAGCGATATTGACAACAGATCCTTTGCGTTGCTTACTCATAATTTTGAGAGCTTCTCTACACCCAATGAAGCAAGACTTTAAATTGGCATCAAGAACAGATGTGAAATCTTCCATTTTCATACGCAATGCTAATTTGTCATTAGTGATACCTGCATTATTAACAAGGTAGGCAAGCTCTCCATCGCTTTCTACGATAGTTGAAATTGCCTGTATAAATGCCTCTTCATCGGAAGCATCAAAGCCAATTACAGCTGCTTTCCCGCCCAAAGATTGGATTTCATTTTGTAGGGCATCAGCAAGTTCAGGTTTTGAGCGATAATTGATCCATACTTTTAATCCATACTCTGCTAGAGTTTTAGCGATTTCTGCTCCAATGCCACGACTTGAACCAGTGATTAGTACATTTTTTCCACTAAATTTCATAAAAAATCCTTAAGTTTTTAAAAATAAAGTCAGGATTCTACAAAAGAATAAAAAACCTAATGAAATAATAAAATGAAGCTTATTGAAGAAGATTTCTCCCTCCAATAAAAGAGGGAAGAATTAGAGTCGAGACTCGTAGCGTCGTAGCATATAAAGACGCTTGAGCATCTTTTTCTTTGCATTAATCTTTTGCTTTTTGCGCTTCTCAGTATTAGATTCAAAAAATCTTCTTGCTCTGCACTCTGTTACAACAAGATTGCGATCAGTTTGTTTTTTGAATTTTCTGTAGCCTTCATCAAAAGATTCGCTTTCACGCATTTTAATGCCTGGCATAAAATCACCACCAATCTTAAATGAAATCTTCTCTAAAGTCTTTGGTTCTTTTGATTGAATTGATCCTAACCTCTTATATATAGTTTTGGATACCAAATATCTACAAAAGAAAGCCCAAGAAATAGAGGATCAAATTTTAATTTATTTTTTGGATTTTTTTCTCAATAAAGTGTATTTCTACTGTATAATTTCGCCCCTCAAGACTTTTAAATATGTGTCCATAGCTCAGCTGAATAGAGCAACAGGTTGCGGTCCTGTAGGTCGGGGGTTTGAATCCCTCTGGGCATACCATAAATATAATTTCTCTCCTTTTAAAAAATTCCTTTTAAACTTTGAGCTTAGTTGGGTTTTTGCGATTAAAATTGTTTTAAGTTTAGTTTGTAAGAGTTTTAGAATGAAAAAGATATGTTGTTTGGTTCTATTTTCTTGTTTGTTTTTTGTTCAGAATATAAAAGCGGAAACTCAGGCGCATCGGATTATAGAGCGCACTGGGGATATATTTCAGTTTTTGCCCTTAGCTGCGGCAATTTATGCTCTTTCGATTAAGGATTATGAGGGAATCAAGGAGCTTGCAATTGGCTTTGGATCTACTATGGGAGCGGTGCTTATTTCCAAGCAGGTTCTGCATGCTATAAGCAAAAGAGATTCAAACCTTGTTCAATTTGCCAAAAGGCCCAATGGTTCAAATTTTCAAGGGTTTCCTTCGGGACATACTGCTTCAGCCTTTAGTGCTGTAGGGTTTTTGCAAAAACGCTATGGCTGGAAGCTAGCTCTTCCTGCAGCTATTTTGGCGAGTTTTGTTGGTTATTCAAGAATTCTGGCTCAAAAGCATACACCTTTTCAGGTTGTGGCTGGAGCGATGTTGGGCTTTAGTGTAAGTTATTTGGTCTCTTCAAAGTATATTGATCCCTCTAAACACACTATCTCTTTTGATTCGACAGATGATATTAGAGGAAGAGCAAAATATGCTGTGCGTTATTCTTATTTTTTCTAGATTTTGATTCGGATTGATCCTTCTATTCCTTTTTGCTTTGGAAGGGGATAAGAATAGGAAAGCCAAGGCTATAGAATCCTTGGGAGAGTGATTCCTTGTTGTCCTTGATATTTTCCAGATTTATCCTTATAGCTTGTTTGGCATATCTCATCACCTTGCAAAAAGAGCACTTGAGCGATCCCTTCATTTGCATAGATTTTGGCAGGAAGGGGTGTGGTATTGCTGATTTCGATTGTGATATGTCCTTCAAATTCGGGCTCAAATGGAGTGACATTTACAATGATTCCACAACGAGCATAAGTGCTTTTCCCCAAGCATATCGCCAAGACATCTCGTGGCATTTTGAAATATTCTATTGTTGAGGCAAGGGCAAAAGAATTGGGCGGAACAATACATATTTCTCCTTTGTGTTCCACAACATTTGCACAATCAAAATTCTTGGGATCAACAACCGTTGCATTAATATTTGTAAAAATTTTAAATTCGTCGCTGATGCGAATATCATAGCCATAACTGCTAAGTCCATAACTTACAACACCTCGCCCAATTTGTTTTTCGCAAAAGGGGGATATCATTGCATGCTTTAGACTCATTTCCCGAATCCAGTTATCTGATTTAAGACCCATTTCTTATCCTTAAAATGAAGAATTTTAAAATTTTGTTTTATGTTATGATAGCAAACTTGCTTATAAATACAGAGTTGAAGGCTCACTTGATGGGGATTTCCTATCATAATTAGATGAATAAATGTTTATTTTAAATATTAAGGATTGATAATGAATCTTAAAGAAATAGAAAAATTAATTGAGCTTTTTTCGCAAAAAGAAATGTCTAAGATTTCTCTTAAGGATGGAGAATTTGAACTTTGTCTCGAAAAAACGACATCTTCTTATGTTTCTCAGAACTTGCCTCAAGCGACTCCACAAGTTGTGGTTGCTCAGCCTACTCAAGTTGAAGTTCAGCAAGCTCCAAGTGTAGAAAGTGGATTGTTTATCGAATCTCCTATGGTAGGGACTTTTTATCGATGTCCATCTCCCAATGCTTCTCCCTATGTAAATGTTGGAGATAAAATTAAAAAAGGTCAGGTGATTGGGATTGTTGAGGCGATGAAAATTATGAATGAGATCGAAGCAGAGTTTGATTGCAAAATTGTAGAAATTGTTGCCAATGATGCACAGCCTGTTGAGTTTGGATCAAAACTTATTAAAGTAGAAAAGATTTAATGCATATGAAGAAGATACAAAGAGTTTTGATTGCCAATCGTGGTGAGATTGCTCTTAGAGCAATTCGCACGATTCAGGAAATGGGAAAAGAAGCTGTAGCGATTTATTCTACAGCAGATAAAGATGCACATTATTTAGATGTTGCAGATGCAAAGATTTGCATTGGAAAGGAAAAATCAAGTGAAAGTTATCTGAATATTCCTGCAATTATTAGTGCTGCAGAGCTTTTTGAAGCCGATGCAATTTTTCCAGGATATGGCTTTTTGAGTGAAAATCAACATTTTGTTGAAATTTGTAAACATCATAATATTGAGTTTATCGGACCAAGTTCTGAAGTTATGGTGTTGATGAGTGACAAATCAAAAGCTAAAGATGTTATGAAACAGGCAGGAGTTCCTGTGATTATGGGAAGTGATGGGGCACTAAAAGATTTGGATGAAGCGCGACAGGTTGCTTCTGAGATTGGATATCCTGTGATTATTAAAGCTGCTGCAGGCGGTGGTGGAAGGGGGATGAGAGTTGTGATGTCTGAAGATCAACTCACTAATTCGTATTTGGCTGCAGAAAGTGAAGCTTTGAGTGCATTTGGTGATGGAACCATTTATATGGAAAAATTTATCAATAAGCCTAAGCATATTGAAGTTCAAATTTTGGCAGATAAGCACGGAAATGTTGTTCATATTGGCGAGCGTGATTGTTCTGCACAAAGAAGACAGCAGAAATTAATCGAAGAATCTCCGGCTGTTGTTCTCTCGCCTCAAGTGCGAGAAAAACTTCTTCAAACTGCGGTGCAAGCAGCAAAATTTATAGGATATGTGGGGGCTGGAACTTTTGAGTTCTTGCTTGATTCAAACCATCAAGATTTTTATTTTATGGAAATGAATACACGCTTGCAAGTTGAGCACACTGTAAGTGAAATGGTGAGTGGGCTTGATTTGATTGAGTGGATGATACGTATTGCTGAGGGAGAAAAGCTTCCCTCTCAAGAAGAAATTACTTTTAAGGGTCACTCAATTGAATGCAGAATTACAGCTGAAGATCCAAAGACGTTCTTGCCCTGTCCAGGAAAAATTACACAATGGATTGCACCTGGGGGATCACATGTAAGATTGGATAGCCATGCATATTGTAACTATACTGTGCCTATGCATTATGATTCTATGATTGGCAAGCTGGTTGTGTGGGGAAGGACGCGACAGGAGGCTATCATCCGAATGAGAAGAGCTCTTAAAGAGTTCAAGATTAATGGGATTAAAACAACGATTCCTTTTCATATTGCAATGATGGAAAATCAAGATTTCAAACAATCGCGTATTTATACAAAATACCTTGAAGAGGAGTTTTGTAAATGAAAATTGAGTCTTATCAGACTCATATTTTAGGGACAGTCCCCCCTGCAGGGTCTTTTGATGTCAAAAAAACAAAATCAAAAGATAAAGAGAGGGATAGGTTACAAAATACGGCTTTTGTTGAGCTCAAAAAAGCAAATCAACAGATTGCCAAACTACAAGCTCTTGGCGTATCATTTGATCAAATCCAAAAAGAGCTTGGAGAGTTAGAAAGTCTTGATCATCAAGCTCAGTATCAAAATACTCAGCAAAATCTCATTGCTAAGATTAAAAATCTGCAAGCAAAGCTCTCTCCGTTATTGAATGAGGCGAAACATTTTAAGATCAGGGAATCAAATCAAATTTCATCAAATCAAGTTAGCAATATGAGGAATGGGGTAGAAAAAATCCAAGTTCAAATTAAGAATTTGCTTAAAAAAACAGAGCAAGAGATAGAAGATTTTTTTCATACTCAGCAAGAGGTTGGATTTGATGAGAAAAAGCTTAAGCATCCAAACTTCAAAAATGCCCACAATGCTGAACGTCTAAGTTCATCTTTCCGCGATTTGATCGCATGAATCCTTATAGTAGACAATCAATTAATCAAGATGATATTCAAGCCGTCATAGAGGCTTTGCAATCTGATTTGATTACTCAGGGGAAGCAAGTTGAGGCTTTTGAGCAAGAGCTTGCACAATATTTGGGTGTGAAATATGCCCTTGTTTTTAATTCTGCAACTTCTGCATTGTTCAGTGTTTATCGAGCAATAGGAGTGCAGGATTGTGAAGTGATTACAACGCCATTGAGTTTTGTTGCAACTTCTAATATGCTTCTTGAAAATGGTGCAAGACCTGTGTTTTGTGATATTAAAATAGATGGCAATATTGATGAAAAAAAGATTCCATCACTAATCACTTCCAAAACAAAAGCCATTGTGAGTGTGGATTATGCAGGCAAAAGTGTCGAGGTTGAAGAGATCCAAAGGATTGCTAAAGATTATGGAGTAATGTTTATTTCTGATAGTTCTCATAGTATGGGTGGAGAGTATAGGGGGAAAAAGATTGGGAATTTGGCTGATGCGAGTGTGTTTAGCTTCCATGCCTTAAAACCTATTACTACTGGCGAAGGGGGAGCTCTTGCAACAAATTGTGAGGAGATATATCAAAAAGCAAGGCTTGTACGCTCTCATGGAGTGATTAAAAAAGCATTGTGGAATAGTGATGTTCTACAAAGCGGTTTTAATTTTAGAATGAATGATTTTTCGGCATCTCTTGGAAGATCTCAACTTAAGCGCCTTGATCTATTTATCGCTCAAAGAGAGAAGATTGCACAATATTATGATCAGATTTTTGCCAATCATCCTTGCTTTGATATTCTTTTGATTCCTTCGCATATAAAAAGTTCTCGCCATCTTTATCCTATTTTCTTGAAGCAAAAGTATTGGTGTGCCAAAGAAAGTATTTTTTCCTTGATGCAAAAAAGTGGTCTAGGTGTCCAAGTGCATTATAAACCCATTCATCTTTTGAGTTTATATCGCCCTTTTGTACAGTCTCCTCTTTATAATACTGAGCGTTTTTATAATGCTGAGATTTCTATTCCTTGTCATCAGATGATGTCAATGGAAGATGCACAAAAAACAGCAGAGGTGATTTTGGAGATTTTTTCTAAAATTTAGGAATCTTTTTTGCTTTTCTTCTGCAAAGAAGAAAAGGAGAAAAGATGCAGATTCAAACTTCATATCAACCATTTTCTCACAATACGCAGACACTTCAATCCCAATACTTGAAAGATGCCAATATTGGCGATCCAAATCAAATAAAAGAAGATAGGGCATCAAGAGAACAAGAGCAAAATTCCATCCCTCCATTGGGGGAAATCCAGCGTCAGACTTATGGTCTTTCTATTTTAGAAAGAATGAGTGATGATGAATATCGTGCATTTTTAAGGGCGACTGCGGAAATGACTGAGAGTGAAAAGATTTTTGCAGCTCAATCGCTTTATCGCCTCAATAAGGTCTATCAAAGTCAGCTTGAAAAACACCACAACCCATATCAAACAACTCAAGGGGATTTTCTCACAGCATTTCACAATGCTTATCAAGAGGCCTTAATGCACAAAGCTTAAGGAAGAGAATCGAAAGAAATTTCTAAGAAATTTTTTAAAAGCTGTTCTCCGCCTTGAGAGAGGATGGATTCTGGATGAAATTGAACGCCAAAGGTAGGATAGAGCTTATGTTTTAAGCCCATAATCACACCATCTTCGCTCCATGCAATCGCCTCTAGAGTATCAGGCAGGGTTTGAGCAATCAGCGAGTGATAACGCATCACTTCTAAATTTTGAGACAAATGGTAAAAAAGAGGATTTGGTTTAAATGTGATTTTTGAAGTTTTTCCATGGACTGGCTCTTTCCCTCTTGTGACTTTTCCGCCAAAGGCTTGGGCGATACTTTGGTGTCCAAGACAGACTCCAAGAATAGGTTTTTGTTGATAGAAACGCAAAATAATTTCTTGGTTAATGGGCGTATCTTTTGGATGTTTAGGGCCAGGAGAGAGGAGTAGATGGGTGGATTGCTCAAGAGTGTTAAAATCAACATTTTCTGGGAAAAAAACTTTAATTTCAACTTGTAACTTTTCTAAAAGATAGATAAGGTTATAGGTAAAAGAATCGTGATTGTCGATAAGAGTAATCATATAAAAACCTCAAATTGATCAGCAAGCCAAAAAGCAAGATCTAGAGATTGGGTAGCATTGAGTCTTGGATCACATTGGGTGATATAGTTTTTTTGCAACCCTTCTTGAGTAATGCTTCCGCCGATGCATTCTGTAACATCTTCTCCCGTCATTTCAAGATGCACTCCTCCTGCATAAACACCAAATTCTCGCGTAATGCTAAAAAAGTGAGCCAATTCATTGATGATGCTTGAAAATTGGCGTGTTTTGATTCCATTTTTTGTCATTGTATTGCCATGCATTGGATCACTCATCCAGATGACTTCTTTTTTGTGTTGTTGGATTGACTGAATAAGAGGAGGAAGGCGAGTTTGTATCCCTTCCTCTCCCATACGGATAATCAGCGCAATTTCGCCTTTTTGATTGGAAGGATTAAGTAGATCTAAGGCTTTTAGAAGTTCATTTATAGGTGTGCGAGTGCTTACTTTGAGTCCTTTTGGGTTTTGAATCCCTCTAATGAATTCAAGATGAGCTGGAGAGCTTAGTGTGCGCTCTCCAATCCAAAGAAAATGAGCTGAGCAATCATAAAACTGCTGACTTAGGCTGTCTGTGCGACACAGAGCTTCTTCATAATGCAGAAGTAAGGCTTCGTGACTGGTGAAAAATTCGCAGAAATTACTCATGGTTTCTAGATTGATTCCACAGCTTTGTGCAAAACAAAGAGCTTGTGAGATTTGGTTGGCTAGGGTTTTATAGCGTTGAGCAAGGGGGTGGGATTGTGCAAAATCAAGAATATATTGAGCAAAGAGGTGAAAATCTGCCATTCCTCCTTTGGAGAAGGCGCGCAAGAGATTGAGTGTTGCGGTAGATTGATGATAGGCTTGAAGCATTCTTTGAGGATCATGCTTGCGACCAGATGGATTAAAATCAAGGGAGTTGATCATATCTCCTCGAAATATAGGAAGCTTAATGCCTTCTTTCTCCTCAAAATCCTGACTTCTTGGTTTGGCAAATTGTCCAGCAATGCGTCCAAGCTTGATGATTTCTTTTTGGCTAGAGAATCCTAAGATGATGCTCATTTGCAATATTAATTTATAAAAATCTCTAATGGAATCTGCGCTAAAGCGTGAAAAACTTTCTGCACAGTCTCCGCCTTGCAAGATAAATGCTTCACCTAGGGCGACTTTTTGAAGTTTGGTTTTTAAAAGATCTACTTCTTTTGCAAAGATTAAAGGAGGGTAGGAGGAGAGTTTTTGCTCAACTCTTTGCAGATCTTCTTGGTCTTCATAAGATGGAGCTTGCTTGATGAGATGATTTCTCCAGCTCGATGGGGACCAATTATCCAAATCGTTTTTCTCTTCTTTCTTTGGCTTCTTGGAATCGGCGTTTTTGTTCTTCATTTTGAGGGACAAAAGGAGGAATTTGAACTTTTTGCTTTTTCTCATTAAGCGCAATCATTGTGAAGTATGCGCTATTGCAGTGGATTCTTTTTTGGGTTTTGAGGTCCTCGTATTCTGTGCGGATTCCCACTTCACAACTTGTATTTCCTGTAAAATTAATCGAAGCATAAAAATGCATCAAAGAGCCTATAGGAATAGGATGCCTAAAAAGAACTTGATCAACAGCAAGGGTGACAACGCCAACTCCACAATAGCGTGTTGCGCAAGCATAAGCAACTTGATCAAGAAGCTTGAGAATTTCCCCGCCATGAACTACTCCACTGAAGTTTGCCATATTGGGAGAGGCGAGAATGGACATTGTTAAAAGATGTTTATTGTTTTCCATATTGAGCCTTAAAAATGGGTTGTGGGATTATATCGACAAGGGAGCAATACGAGTTAATAAAATTTCAAGCTCAATTTTATTTGGCAAGAGATTTTGCCAGATCTTTTGCTCCCTTTAGATCAACTTTCCCTGATCCCAAAAGCGGGATGGATTGAACTAAAAAATAATGTTTTGGCTTGGCGATTGCTGGAAGAGATGAGCGTTTGATCATCTCAGCAAGAAGAGAGTGCATCTCTTTTGGATCTGACTGCAAATCAGCAGGCATTTGAGTAAGCAAAACAATCATCTCCCCCTTTTTACTATCTTCCAGAGCCACAGCAACACATTTGCATCCTTTGAGTTTTTCATCTTTTTCAATCATTGTTGTGATTTCTTCTTCAATTGCGCCAAGACTTACCATCTCTCCTCCAATTTTGGCAAATCGTGAATAGCGATCAATGATATAAAGGAATCCATCCTCATCTAAATAACCCTTATCCCCTGTTTTATACCATCGCATTCCATCTATTTCTGCGATCACTTCTTGTGTTTTTGCAAGATTGTTGAGATAACCAACCATCACTTGATGTCCACCTACAAGCACAAGGCCCTCATGGCGGTGAGGAAGCTCTTCCATGCTTTCAGGATCGACGATTTTGAGCGTTGTTCCAGGGAGGGGCATCCCTACACTTCCTACTTTATTGGCTTTGTGAATCTCTTCATTTTCAGCATCAAATTTGCAAGGAAGATTGACGCTTACAACAGGTGTTGTTTCTGTAGCTCCATAACCCTCTAAAATAACTTTTTGAAATTTATTCTCAAATGCATTGCGTGTTTCACTTTTGAGTTTTTCTGCACCTGAAACAACGATTCTTAAACTCTCAAACATCAATCGTTCGACTTTGGGGTGTCGTGCATAGATTCCTAAAAATGTTGAGGTTCCGCACATAATTGTAGCTTGGTATTTTGCGACTGTTTGAGCAATCCCAAAAGCATCTGTTGGGTCAGCATATGTAATGCTTTGGATTCCAGAAAGCAGAGGAAGAAAGGTCGTGGCTGTCAAGCCAAAAGCGTGAAATGGTGGAAGAGAGGAGAGAATTGCATCATTATCTTGCACGCATAGGACATCTGAGATTTGGGCGATATTGCTCATAATGTTTTGGTGATTTAGCATAACTCCTTTGGGAATCCCTTCGCTCCCACTACTAAAGAGGATGCAAGCAACCTCTTGTGTGTTTTCTTCTGGAGAGAAAAATCTCTTTAGAAGCCTGCTTGGGAATAAGAAAGCCATAAGAAGATATCTGATGAGTTTAGATTTTTGTGCTTTGAATTCTTTGACTAAATCTTCCATATAAAGCATCTCAACTCCACTAAATTCAAGTGTGATTCCCTTATCTTTGAGTTTATCAAGAAAGGTTTGGGAGGTAAGGATGCGTTTAATTCCTGCTGATTGGATAGCGAGGTTGAGTGCATTTGAGCCAGATGTAAAATTGAGATTGACAGAAATCTTGGAAGCTAGAAGAATAGAGAGATTGCAGAGTGATGAAGCAAAAGAGGCGGGAAGTAAAATCCCAATGCATTCTTTAGATGGGGCAAATTCACCTTGCGGATTTGCTATTGAGGTTTTTCTAAGCATTTGTGAAAGTAATAATGACAAAGCCAAGACTTTTCCAAAACTAAATTTCCCACTTATGGGATCAATGATGCTTGTTTGAAATAAATGAGTTTTAGCAATATCAATCCAAGTCCTTCCCAATGTTTGCATTGTCTGACATTGGCTTTTCCAAGCGACAAATGAAAGATCAAAGATGGCATTTTTTACTTTCTCTTTGGGAGTTTGTGGAGGCATAGTTTCTCCAAAGGCAATTGTGATATTGCGTTTATCGAGAAGGGAATGATTGCGGGCTTTGAAATTCTCATTGGAACGAGAAAAGCTTGTTCCCCATAACCCTCTGATATAGAAAGGAACGATGAGGGAATTTTCATTGAGTGCGTGTGAAAAGTCTTTTTTAAATTCATTGAGATGCCCATGTGTTGAAACTGCACCCTCTGGGAAAAAGCAGATGATTTGATTTTGAGAAAGGAGGGTATTCATTTGAAGAATGAGATCATGAGAAGATGAATGGGGGATGATTCCAAAACGATTAAGAAAGAGCTTAATATACCATTTGGAGTGGATATTGTGTTCAATAGCAAAATATACTCTTTGTGGGATTGCCATTTGAACAATTGCCCAGTCAATGAAGGACATATGATTTCCTACAAGTAAAACCCCTTGATTTTGGGGGATGTTTTCAAATCCCTCAACAATCAAACGATAGCGCTGATTGAAAGCAAATGTAAGTAAAAAACGCACAAGGATAAAGGGTTGCTTAGAAATGCAATAAAGCGATCCAATGAGTGCACCCCAAAAGCCAACCATAAAAATGAGTGATGCATCAAAAGCAAGATAAATAAAGAAAAGCGTAATCAATGAAGCGAGCATCATTCCTATTGCTTGAGCGAGTTGATAGTGTGCAAGAGTTTGTTCTAAATGAGAAGATTCTCTAAAAATGGAAGCTAAACAGGGAATCAGAATAAGCATTCCACTAAGTCCAAGCAAAAAAGCTAAGAAAAGTGAAGTAATTAGAGAGGGTGAAAGGGAAAAAAATCCAAAACAAAAAGTGATGCCCAAAAAACCAAAGGGAAGGAGGCCAAGTTCTAGATAATTTTTAGAGAGCAAATAGGTGAATAATGCTCCAGTGATTGCTCCTCCGCTTAAGCAAATAATTGCCAAGGGGAGCAATTGTATTTCTTGAGTTTGTGTGTAGTAGGGAAAGGCGATGAAACAAAGTTGAGCCAAAAACCAAAATAGGGTGCTTGATGCAATCAATGGAAAAAGTCTAGGATGAGACAAGAAGCTTTTTAAAAGAATGGAGATTGAAGGAAATGATGAGTTAGAGTTTGAAATACTATCTTGTGGAAGTCTGTAGCTTAGAATGATTTCAAAACATGAAAAGAGAACAAATAAAATGCCTGCAAATTTGGAGGAAATGAGAGCTTCAGATAAAGAATATGATTCAAAGATGAAAATCTTAAAAAGCACACCAAAAAGAAGAAGTCCAAATAGCGCAGAAGCGATTGTTGTCAGTTGTATGATGGAATGTGTGCGTGTAAAATCTTTGGAGGAGTAGAGTGTTTTGAGATAGGCAATTTTACTAGGAAAAAAGAGAGCATTTTGGCAAGCAAGTAAAATGCTAAATATAAAAGCAGGCCAAAAAGCACCTAGGCTATAGCAAAGTGCAAGAATAAGAGATAGGGCTAGGGAAGTCCAAGCAGAGAATTGGATCATTTTGTTTTTGCTGTATGTTTCAGCCAAAAATGCCGAAGGATAGAAGCAAAAAAAGATCGGAAGAAGAAAGATAAGACCCTCAAGAATGCTTAAGAAAAATTTTTGATTCCCCTCAAGAGCTTGAAAAATTGTATTTAGAATAATAATTTTGTGTCCAAAAAAAATAAAAGTTTCAATAAAAAGAATTGCTAAAAAAGTTCTAAAAGCTTTGTTTTGAAAATAATGCATTCTTTTCCTTTGTCTGCAAAATAAATCAAAATTGTAACAAAAACTTATTTTCCGAGATAGTTTTGAAGTAATACCACTTTGCTGCATTTCATTACACTCTTATGTCAAAATCCTTGGTTCTTTTACTTGTGAAGGAAACAATCAAAAGGAGATAAAAATGTTAAAAAAATTTTTCTTTTTTATTTTAATGTGTGTTGGAATATATGCTCAAACTTTGGAGGGTTACTATCTAACGCATCCAAATGAAAGAGGGGTGCAAGCTGTGGTTGAGATCTTTCAGAAGGATCAAAAATATTTTGCTTATGGTTTTGCAAATACAGATGGAAGTGCAAGCAAGGATCAAAACAATCCAGATGAGAAACTGCGTGGTAGAGATATGAATGGAGTTATTTTTGTCTGGAATCTTGTCAAAGATAAAAATGAATGGAGTGGAGGAAAAATTTATAACTATGCCAATGGAAAAACTTATGATGCAAGTGCATGGTTTGATAAAAATGGGGATCTTGTTGTTAAGGCATCTGTATGGGGATTTGGAAAAAAACTGATTTGGAAAAAAATAACTCAAGAAGAGGCAGAAAAGTATTTTTCGACAAAACCTTCTCTTCAAACAGTTTTACAAACGCTCCCTCAATAAAAGCTAGCTAGCTCTTATGAGAGCTAGGTTATTTAGGATAGAGGATTTGTTTCAAAAATCTCAATATCCTCGATTAAATCTCCTTGCTTGAGGCTATCTAGAATCTTAAGACTTTCTTCATCAATGATTTGTCCAAAGACAGTGTGTGCCCCATCTAGATGAGGTTGTGGAGCAAAACAAATAAAAAATTGACTTCCTCCTGTATCTTTTCCTGCATGAGCCATAGATAATGCACCTTTGATATGCTTATGTGGATTATTTTGTGTTTCACATTTGATTGCATATCCTGGACCGCCACAACCATTTCCTATAGGACATCCACCTTGAGCGACAAATCCAGGAATAACGCGATGAAAACTTAACCCTTTGTAAAAACCATCTTTAGAGAGTGTGGAGAAATTGGTCACAGCTTGAGGAGCGTGTTCGCCAAAAAGTTCAAAAACCATGTCGCCTTTGGAGGTGTGGATGATGGCGTATTTTGTTTTTTGAATTTCTTCTGGCGTGATTTCATAGATTTTAATTTCTTTTGACATTTTTTTCCTTTTTCTTGTGGTAATTTTACATAGAGTTTTATTCTATCGATATTTCAAGCCTCTAGGGATGACAATGCGAATTTTTTTCTTTTATCTGGGACTTTGTATAATGGTCTTTGCTTCGGAAAATGAGATTCCTGATAAATATCCTCAAAAGCACTTTAATCTCAGTCCTAAACAACAAAAAATACTCCAAGAATCAATGCAACAAGTTGATGCTGAAAAACAAAAAGAGCAAAAAAAGAGCATCATCAAAGGCTCTACAGCTCTGGAAAATAAGCAATCACGACATCAAAAAGCCAAACAAGATACCGCACAATCAATGGATGTAGAGAATCCTTATGTGGGACTTACAGAGCAGACCACAGAAGCTCAGGAGAAAAAAGCACAGATTAGTTTTAAAAAGCAATGGATTTATGGCACAGCAGTGATCACAACCACTTTTTTGGATGGAAGCATTAAACGCAGTTATGGTGTTTTGCTCCGTGATGGGATGTTTGTCACATCTGCTAATATGGTATATGATAAAAATGTTTATGCAAGATCTAGTTATGCGATGATGCAAGATGATTCTTCTCTACCCTTTATTTGTGTGGCTAAGCTTTCAATCAAAGCACTTGATTTGCAGAAGGGATTGGCGATTTTGGAAACTTTAAACTACACTGATATGTATTGCAATGAGCGCCCAAAAAGCTTTTATCATGACAGAATTTATTCTAGCCATTGGGTTGATGTATTTAAACATCCCACTCAGAGCAATCCTGCGGTTGTATATGCTCCTTATATCACTCCACTCAACTCATTTGCAACAGAAAAAAATATCTTGCAAGAAAATCTAAAGCAAGTAGCACAAAAAGAAAGCAATGATTTTGAGGGCTATAAATATGCTTATGGTAAGGGATTTTATACTCACGATGGAAAGCTTTTGGGAATTGTTGGTGCGAGCAATGACAATGTTCCAAAACTCATTAGAGTGAAAGAGATTTCAGATTTTTTATGTGAGCTAAAGGAAAGAAAGATACTTAAAAACCCCTATTTGCAAGAGGCTTGCGCTCCTTCTAATGTAGAGGAATTGAAGTAGGAGGAGACTCTCCTTAAGAGGAGAGCTTAGAATTTTTGCGAATATAAATATTGAGAAGTTCAACTGCCAAAGAAAAGCCCATCGCAAAATAAACATAGGCTTTTGGCACCTCAATATCAAATCCGCTTAGAATGAGGACGATTCCAACCATAAATAAAAACGCAAGAGCAAGAGTTTTGATACTTGGATGAGTATCTACAAATTGAGCGATTGCTTTACTTGCAAAAAGCATTACGCCAACTGCAATAATAATGGCAATAATCATGATTTCTAAATCTTGCGCCATTCCCACTGCGGTGATGACAGAATCAAGGGAAAAAACAATATCTAAAATTGCAATTTGCACAAGTGTTGTCATAAACCCCTTGCTGGGTTTAGAATCTTGGTTTTCGTGATGGGGTTGCGTTTGCTCATAGATTTCTGTTGCACTTTTATAAAGAAGAAAGGCACCTCCAAGAATCAAAATAAGATCTCTCCCAGAAATCTCAATATTAAGCAGAGAAAAAAGAGGTTCTGTGAGTTTCATAATCCAAAAAAGTGAAGCCAAGAGGGCGATGCGAGAAAACATTGCCAAGGAGAGTCCAAAAATCCTTGCACGATCTCTTTGGTGTTGGGGTAGCTTATTGACAAGAATGGCAATAAAAATAATATTATCAATCCCTAAAACGATTTCTAAGGCTGTAAGGGTGATGAGGGTTAGCCAAGCTTCTGGTGAAAAAATCCATTCAAACATTGGATTTGCTCCTTTTGCAAAAATCAAAAGGGCGTATTCTATAATAAAAAGTTAGTGTAGCCATCCCTTTTTCTTGAAATACAGGATAGGGAATAATGTGGAGAGAATCATTAAAAAAATCGCAAGGGGATATCCAAACTCCCAATCAAGCTCAGGCATGACTTTGAAATTCATCCCATAAATTGTTCCAATCAAAGTAGGGGGCATCATCGCAACAGTTACAACGGTAAATAGCTTGATGATTTTGTTTTGTTCGATATTGATTTGGTTAGTGAGAAGCCCTTGGACATTATCAAGAGCGTTCATGCTTGTGTTGGCAAATTCGATGAGAGAATTGATGTCCTTAAGAATAATGACAAGATTTTTTTTGATCTCTGAAGAAGGGCGAATGCTTTTGAGCATCGCAGCAACAGACCTTCGCTTATCAAATAAAGAATCTCTAACGGTCATATTGAATTCTTGCAGTCTTGAAAGTTGATGCAAAACTTCATCATCCATTTCTTTATCAAAGATTTTTTTACGCAATGCTCTAGTGGAGCGTGCAAAGCCTTCTAGCATATCTGCATCTCTTTCAACGCGAATCTCTAAGATTTTGCTAAACAAATCAAAGCCGTCATTAAACATTTGAGGGTTGGCTAGCATAATGCGTTGCACATCATCAAAGACTCTCAAATCAGAGTATCTTACGGTAAATAAGATATCCTCATGCAAAATAAAAGTAATACTTTGGTTGTCAAAGCGCTTTTCATCCCTTAGAGGAATTAGGAAGTAGGTGTTAATTGTGATGGATTGAGAATCTTCCCAATATCTTGCACTCTCTTCAATTTCTTCTCGTTCTTCTTGTGTTGGAATCTCGATGTTGTAAATTTGCGCGATTTGACTAATCTCTTCAGTTGTAGGACGGAAAAGATCAATCCATAAAATACTATTGTGTTTTTTGTCATGAACATCTTGTTTGAGAATCGTAGATTGATTTGCTTTGATAAAGATGTCCATGCTTTCTCCTAATCTCTTTTGTCCAATACTTCAAAGGCTGGCAACACTTTTCCTTCTAGGAGTTCTAAGGAGGCTCCTCCACCTGTTGAGATAAAGCTCATATTGTCACGCTCTCCTGCCCTCTCAACTGCATCAGCTGTATCTCCACCACCTATCAAACTAAAAGCATAGGTATCAGAAATACTATGAGCAATGTTGAATGTGCCTCTTGAGAATTGAGAAATCTCATAAACTCCTAGAGGCCCATTCCAAACGATTGTCTGACTATCGCGAATGACTTGATTGAAAAGTTTTGTACTAGCAGGGCCAATATCAACAGCCATAAAATTCTCTGGGATGTCTTGTGCTGGAGTGATTTTGATTTCTTGGTGCGATTTAAGATCATCGGTTGAGACAACATCTACAGGAAGATAGACTTTTACCCCTTTTTCTTTCGCTTTTTGAAGGATTTTTCCTGCTTCTTGCACCAATTCACTCTCCACAAGAGATTTTTGCATATTAAACCCTTGGGCTTGTAAAAAGGTGTTACTCATAGCTCCACCAATAATAATCTTATCAACTAAGTCAAGAATGTTATTAAGGAGAGCAAGTTTAGAGCTAACTTTGCTTCCTCCTACGATAAGCAAGACGGGTTTGAGAGGATTGGTAAAGGCTTTTGCAAAAGAGTCAATTTCTTTTTTGAGAAGAAATCCAGCAACTTTATGAGGGACAAATTGGGCGATTCCATATGTGCTTGCATGTGCCCTGTGGCTTGTTCCAAAAGCATCATTGACATAAACATCACAAAGGCTTGCGAGTTCTTGAGCCAATTTTGGATCATTTTTCTCTTCTCCGGCATTAAAGCGAATATTTTCAAGCAGAATAATATGCCCATCTTTAAGAGTGGCTTGTATGCTTTTTGCAGTATCGATATCATCTGCAAAAACAACAGGTTTGCCCAAAAGTCTTTCGACTCTTTTTAATACATGTTTAAGGGAAAAGTCAGAATCTTTTCCTTTTGGACGACCAAGATGACTGACTAGTATGATGCTTTTTGCCTGACGGTCTATGCAGTAGTTAATTGTGGGGAGTGCTTCTCGTATCCGTGTGTCATCAGAGATATTGAATTCGTGATCCATTGGAACATTGAAATCGACCCGAATTAGAACTTTTTTGTCTTTAATATCGATATCTCTCACACTTTTTGCTTGTTGCATTAGTTCGATTCCAGCAACTTCTAACATCGCTATCTCCTTGTAACTTTAGGGTTTGGGTATTGTATCAAATCTTTGCTTCTAATGGTTTTTGGATTGGGATTCAAACATTTCCTTTAGGCGGATTTTTCCAAACTCAACTCCTGGCTGATTATAGGTATTGATATCTAAAACTTTTCCTACACAAGAGGTGAGGAGTTCAAAATAAATAATCAAAATCCCAACACTTTCCTCGCATAGATAATCTATGCGGATTTGATCTGTAGGAATTCCTTCATTTTGAATAGTTTGCATAGTCGCAATTTGTTGATAGTTGATGAGTTTGGCAAAAGAAGTGCGATTGACAAAGTTAGTGGATTCTAAAAATTCCATATCAATATCAGGGATTGTGGGCTCTGAATAGTTTTTGCGATTGATGTTTAAAAAGGTGACAGTTTTGTCCATGCTTCCTTGTGTGATGAGTTGGAGAAAAGAATGCTGGTCAATGCTTCCAATCAATGAGATTGGAGTGAGCCCGACTTTTTTCCCATAAGTGTCGATTTTCCCCAAGCTCTCAGCCCAAAGTTGGACATACCAAGCATTGAAATCTTTAAAAGAACTCGAATAAGAAAACAAGACATTTGTGTGATAGCGATCGCGACTTTTGGCTAGAAAAATTGCCTTTTTGATGAGATGATCTTCTTTGCGATGAAGAAAACTCATCATAAAATCTTTTGCTCCTTTTAAGATGAGGGAAGTATCATAACCCAAAATCATTAGAGGTAAGATTCCAACAGAACTCAAGACAGAAAAGCGTCCCCCTACATTTTTGGCGATATTAAGACAATGAATTTCGTGTTTTGATGCCCATTGGTGAAGGGGAGAGTATTCGTCGGTAATGACTGCTAAGTGTTTCTTGTGTTCTAAGAGTTGAAAACGATCTAAGACATATTTTGCCAATGAGCTTGTTTCAATAGTTGTTCCGGATTTAGAAACAATCAAGAAAAGAGAATTTTCTCTCTCAACATTTTGAAGTGTTTGGCAGATTTCAATTGGATCTGTATGTTCTAAAAATTTAAGTTTAATTTTTTTGCGACAAGGAAGGTGGCAGAGCATTGTATCAATAGCTTTTGTGCCAAGAGAGCTTCCACCTACCCCTATAATAATGAGATTTTTGATCTGGGAAAGAAAGTCTTGATGTTTTACAATATAGTCTTGAGAATCAATGATTGCCTTATCTTCAAAGGGAAGATTGTAGTATCCGCTTTTCCCTGCAATCTTTTCTTTGATAATCGCTTCATAGACATTATCTAGAGCTTCCTTGCTAGGATGAGGGATCGACTTTGAACCTGTGTGTTCAAAAAAACTTTCAAAAGCAACCATTGTCAAACCTAGTGCGTAAGCGCAAATACACTCATATCAACAAGTCTATGGCAATACCCCATTTCATTGTCATACCATGCCAAAATCTTAGCGTGAGTGCTTGTCGTCATAACGGTTTTATCAGCTACGATGATGGAGCTAAAAGTAGTGCCAATAAAATCACTTGAGACTCTTTTTTCCAAATCAACATCTAAGATCCCGCACATACTTTCTTGTTTTGCTTGCAAAAAGGTTTCATTGATTTCTTGTGCTGTTGTTTCTTTTGCAAGGTTGATGCTGAGATCCACCAAGCTTACATCTGGAGTTGGGACGCGAATAGCAAATCCATTGAGTTTTCCTTGTAAATGAGGGAGGACCAAACCAATTGCTTTTGCAGCTCCTGTGCTAGTAGGAATCATATTGAGTGCAGCAGCCCTTGCACGACGCAAGTCTTTATGCTTGACATCAAGAAGATTTTGATCATTTGTGTAGCTATGGATTGTGGTCATCAAACCATCAATGATTCCAAATTTTTCATCCAATACTTTGACAATAGGCGCTAAACAATTTGTTGTGCATGATGCATTTGAGATGATTGATTCTCCTTTATAGTCTAGATGATTGACACCATAGACAAAAGTAGGGGTTTGATCTGCTGGGGCAGAGATGATGACTTTTTGGATATCGTGATGAAGATGCGCTAGAGATTTTTCATAAGAGTTAAAAGCCCCTGTGCATTCAATTACTCCTTGGATTCCATATTTTTCAAATCCAATTTCTTGAGGGTTTCTTGAGCTTAAAATCTTGATATTTTTTGAATGTCCCATTGCAATCGTATGATCATCAACTTTTTCAACTTCAAAATAGCGATGCACAGAATCGTAGCGAAGGAGATGAATGAGTGTGTCGATATCTGTTGTTGTATTGATTGCTCCTAGTTCAATATCTTCTCTTGTAGAGATGATTCTGGCTGTGCAAAGTCCAATTCTTCCACTTCCATTGATTCCTACTTTTACCATTTGTATGACACTCCTTAAAAAATGTTGTTTGAAATCTAATCAAGTCTTGAGATTTTTAAAAAAATAATTTTAATTAAAAAAATCATCAAAAAGTGATTCCAAAAGCGTATTTTTGGACTTTTTGACTAATTAAACAAAAAAATATTTGCTAGAATAGCTCAATCTTTGGTTCCTGCAAAGATTATTTACACAAAATGCGGAGGTTCACGATGAACAAATCAGAATTTGTAGAGTTAGTAAAAGAAGTTGGTGAGTTTGAAACCAAAAAAGATGCTGAAAAAGCGATCAATGCGTTTGTAGCTGGTATCGAAGCGGCACTTGTTAAAAAAGAGAGCATTGAGCTTGTTGGTTTTGGAAAATTTGAAGCTGTAATGCAAAAAGGAAAAGAAGGAAAAGTTCCTGGAAGTAGCAAAACTTATAAGACAGCAGATAAATTTGTTCCAAAATTTAAGCCAGGAAAAAGTCTCAAAGATAGCGTAGCAAACGCTAAGTAATCAAGGAAACACAAAATAGGGGGGATGTCCTCATAGCTCAGCAGGATAGAGCATATGATTCCTAATCATAAGGTCGGGAGTTCGAACCTCTCTGGGGACACCATTTCATCTTTCGTATTCTTGTATCAATCGATTCTTTAAATTTTTTTAAATCTTCTTCCGAATTTCTATTGTGTAGTTACAGTGTATGACAAACAACGAGCAACTGATTACTAATCGTTACACTTCTTTTGTCTTATAGGTTTTTTTACTTTATTTCTTTTTCATTATCGAGCTTTTTTGGGAATGATTATCTCGTAGGCTAAAACAGGTCTCACGCAAAGGATTTTCAAAAAGGAGAGAAGATGTCTTTTGAACAAAAGATTTTGGAAAGTTACGCAGATGTAACAAGTGAACGAAAAAAGAGTCGTTTGCCTGCGCGACTTGATTGGTGGCAGAGTGCTACTGGATTGTTTTTGGGACTTTTTATGATTGCCCATATGTTTTTTGTGTCAAGTATTTTGATTAGTCCTAAGTTGTTTGATTGGATGATTGGAGTGGCAGAACTTGATTTTGTTTTTGGGCATCGTCAGCCAATCGTCACATCAATTATTGTTTTTATCGTATTAGTTGCTTTTGTGGTGCATGCATTTTTGGCATTGAGGAAATTCCCAATCAATTACAAGCAGTTTCTTAAAATGCGAACACATAAGAATCTTATGAAACACACAGATACAACCTATTGGTGGATACAGGCCATGACAGGGTTTGTTTTATTTTTCTTAGGAAGCGCACATTTGTTTGTCATTATGCTTTCTCCCAATAGTCCTGATGCGCTCAATGGGATTGGGTCTGTCGCATCTTCATTGCGTTTTGTTGAGCAGCACTTTTGGATTCTTTATCTCTTTTTGTTGATCGCTGTAGAGCTTCATGGAAGCATTGGGCTTTATCGCTTGGCAGTTAAATGGGGATGGTTTGATAAATGGGGAAAAACTCCAGAGGCGACAAGAAAGGTATTGCAAAAAGTCAAAACTGCAATGACTGTCTTTTTCTTGGTTCTTGGCTTTACAACATTTGGAGCTTATATCAAATACGGAATCCAAATTTCAAATTCAGAAGAAAGAATTCAAAGAATCAATCCTCACGAAGTGATTGATGAGTTAAATGCGGTAATTGTGGAGGTTGAGTAATGAAGATTGTTTATTCTGATGCATTGATTGTGGGTGGAGGATTGGCAGGTTTGAGGTCAGCGATTGGGTGTCGTCAATTAGGGCTTAGGACGATTGTTTTGAGCTTGATTCCTGTTAAAAGATCCCATTCGGCTGCGGCACAAGGAGGGATGCAAGCAAGTTTGGGAAATGCAACAAAGGCAAGAGGGGATAATGAAGATGTTCATTTTATGGATACAGTCAAAGGAAGTGATTGGGGATGTGATCAAAAAGTAGCAAGAATGTTTGCAGCAACCGCTCCCAAAGCGATTCGTGAGCTTGCTGCTTGGGGTGTGCCTTGGAATCGAGTTAAAGCCGGTGATCGCACCGCAATCATCAAGGGACAAAAAGAAACATTCAAAGAAGAAAAAGAAGCTCATGGACTTATCAATGCGCGTGATTTTGGTGGGACTAAAAAATGGAGGGCTTGCTTTACAGGTGATGCAACTGGACATTCTATGCTTTATGCTGTGGCAAATGAGGCGATCAAACTTGGAACAGAGATTTTGGATCGCAAAGAAATGATTGCAGTGATTCATCATGAGGGGAAATGCCACGGAGTAGTCGCAAGAGATTTAGTCAATGGGGAATTGATCGCTTATGTCGCCAAAGGAACTCTTGTCGCTACAGGTGGATATGGGCGTATTTATAAGAATACGACTAATGCTGTGATCTGTGATGGTGTGGCAGCAGGTGCTGTGCTTGAGACGGGGATTGCGCGTCTTGGAAATATGGAAGCTGTGCAATTTCACCCTACGCCAATTGTGCCAAGTGGGATTTTGCTCACTGAGGGATGCAGGGGAGATGGAGGGCTTTTGAGAGATGTAGATGGCCATGCATTTATGGCAGATTATGAGCCAGAAAAAAGGGACTTGGCAAGTCGAGATGTCGTCAGTCGAAGAATGCTAGAGCATATCAAAGCAGGAAAAGGGATCAAATCTCCTTATGGAGATCATTTGTGGCTTGATATTTCAATATTGGGAGCAGAGCATATTCACAAAAATCTTCGTGATGTTTGGGAGATCGCTTATTGCTTTAATGGAATCGATTTGACACAAAAGGGTGTTTATGCTCCAGTGCGTCCAATGCAACACTATAGTATGGGCGGGATTCGCACCAATCACAAAGGGGAAACTGCACTTAAGGGGCTTTTCTCCGCAGGTGAAGCAGCTTGTTGGGATATGCATGGATTCAATCGTCTTGGGGGAAATTCTGTGGCTGAAGCGGTTGTTGCGGGAATGGTTGTGGGAGATTATTTTGCAGAGCATTGTAAGAACTCTCAGGCAGAGATTTCAACAGAAGTGATTCAAAGTTTCTTGGATCGAGAGCAAGCAAAGCTTGAAGCTATTATTGCAAGAGATCAGGGAGAAAACCCCTTCAAACTCAAAGCACAAATGCAGGAGCTTGTGGAGGAATATATCGGGATTTTTAGGACAGAAGAGGGGCTTCAAAAGGCAGTTGATGGACTTGAGGAGCTTTGCAAGAGATCTAAAAACGTCGCGATTCGCTATAAAGAACTGAGTGCAAATCCTGAGCTTGAAGAAGCCTATCGGGTTCAAAAAATGATAAAAATCGCTCTTTGTGTAGCTAAGGGGGCTTTGGAGAGACGCGAAAGTCGTGGAGCTCATAGTCGTGAAGACTATCCAAAGCGAGATGATGTGAATTGGCTCAAAAGAACGCTTGCATATTGGAAAAATGAAAACGATACGATGCCGACATTGGAGTATGAGGATCTAGATATTATGGAGATGGAGATCGCTCCTGCATATCGTGGCTATGGACCACAAGGAATGATTATTGAAAATGAAAAATCAGCTATTCGAGCCAAAGAAATCGAGGAGATGACAGAAAAGCTTAAGGCTGAGGGCAAAAATCGTTGGGAGATTCAAGATGCGTTGATGCCATTTGAGCTACAAGAACGCTACAAAGCAAGAATTGAAAGAATTGGAGAGCCATTATGAGTAATCGAATCTTAACTTTTAAAATTTTCAAATACAATCCGCAAAGCGCGATTTCAAAACCTCATTTTGCTGAATATCAGATTGAGGAATTGGATTCTATGACGGTGTTTATCGCACTCAATCAGATCAGAGCTGAGCTTGATCAGGCTTTGAGCTTTGATTTTGTGTGTCGAGCAGGAATCTGTGGGAGCTGTGGAATGATGATCAATGGTCGCCCACGCCTTGCGTGCCGCACATTGACAAAAGAATTTGAGAGTGGGATCATTACTTTGATGCCACTTCCAGCGTTTAAGCTCATCAAAGATCTGTCTGTGGATACGGGGACTTGGTTTGAGGGAATGACAAAGAGGGTAGAAAGCTGGATACACAATAATCACAACAAAAATGTTGATTTGACGAAGTTTGAAGAAAGGATTGAGCCTGAAGTCGCTGAAGAGGTGTTTGAGCTTGATCGTTGCATTGAGTGTGGATGCTGTGTGGCAAGCTGTGGGACGAAGGTGATGAGAGATGACTTCATCGCTCCTGCAGGACTTAATCGTGTCGCACGATTCTATATCGATCCTCACGATGATCGAAGTGATGATGATTGGTTTGAATTGATTGGTGATGATAATGGAATCTTTGGCTGTATGTCGCTTCTTGCTTGTCAAGATGTCTGCCCCAAAGAACTTCCCCTCCAAACCAAAATCGCTTACTTGCGTCGCAAAATGGTGCAGTGTAAATAAACTTTATTGATTATCTGCATTACTCAATCGTAATGCAGATAAAAAATGATGACTTGTGTTAAAATACTTCAAAAACACACAAGGAATCTCTTGCGGACTCTTAAAGATATAGCACATATTCAAGTAGGACTAACACTTTCAAGGACAAGAGCAACTCTTACTAATCTAGAAAAATATCCCTACAGAAGCGTTTCTATCAATGCCTTTTGCGAAAATGGAATCACAATGCTTCAAGGATATGAAAACTCTTATCTTGCGTCAGAGCAGATCTCTAGCGAGCATTTAACGCAAGAGGGAGATGTCCTTGTGAGATTGAGAGATCCAATCAGATCGATTCATATCTCCAAAGCCGAGGAGGGTTTGTTGATCTCATCTTTGATTGCAGTGATTCGCCCAAATCCAAAGATTGTTTTGGGAAAATTTCTAGCTTTTTATCTCAACTCATCATTGCCTCAGGCTTTTTTCCAATCCAAAATCAAAGGCACTGCCATTGCGACGATCAAACTCTCCGATCTGAAAGATCTCAAAATCCCTCTCCCCTCTATAGAGAGACAAAAGACTATGATTGAGTGGATGCAAGAAAGTCAGAAGCAGATCTCTCTATTTGGCCAACTTATCGAGCAAAAACAGCAATTTCAACACCAAATCTTCAAATCATTATTATCAAAGGAGTGAAAATGTCAGTATCAAAAGAATCAATCAATGCAATCGTATGGAAAGCCTGCGATGGATTCCGTGGGAGTATGGATAGCTCCAAATACAAAGACTACATCCTTAGTATGCTTTTTGTCAAATACCTTTCAGATTTTTATAAAGAAAAATTACAAATCTTGCGCGATAAATACAATGGAGATGAAGAAAGGATCAAGCGAAGCTTGGCTAGAGAAAAATTCGTGCTTGATGAGAGTTGCACCTTTGAGTATTTGCTCCAAAACAAAGAGGCCAACAATCTAGGAGAGATCATCAACAAAGCTCTAGCCAAAATCGAAGAGGACAATCCTAGCAAGCTTGATGGAATCTTTCGCAATGTAGATTTCAATGACAAAAATCTCTTAGGAGAGGTCAAGGAAAGAAATGCGATCTTGAGAAATCTGCTTGAGGTTTTTGATGATGAAGATTTAGATCTCTCTCCTAGCAAAATTTCCCAAAGAGATGTGATCGGTGATGCTTATGAGTTTCTGATCTCAGAGTTTGCAAGCGATGCGGGCAAAAAAGGAGGAGAGTTTTTTACTCCTAGTGAGGTTTCTGCTCTTTTGGCTAAGCTTGTCAGTGCAAAAGAGGGAGATCGGATCTATGATCCAACTTGCGGATCAGGCTCTTTGCTGATCAAGGTGAGCAAAGAGGTGGGAAGTGAAAACTTCGCTATCTATGGACAAGAGAAAAACTCTCAAACCCATTCACTCTGCCGGATGAATATGTATCTGCACGAGATCAATGACGCCCAAATCGAGTGGGGTGATACGATCAGGAATCCTCTGCAAATCCAAAACGATGCACTAATGAAGTTTGATGTGATCGTGGCAAATCCTCCATTTTCGCTTGATCAATGGGGAGTTGAAGAAGCCAAAGATGACAGATGGAAGAGATTTGCAAGCTATCCACTTCCTCCTAAGAGCAATGGAGATTATGCTTTTATCTTGCATATGATTCACTCCCTTGCTCCTTATGGAAGAATGGGCGTTGTCTTGCCTCATGGTGTGTTATTTCGCGGAAGTAATGAGGGCAAGATCCGTAAGCAAATCATCGATGAAAACCTCCTTGATGCAGTGATCGGACTCCCTGCCAATCTTTTCTATGGCACTTCTATCCCTGCATGTATTTTGATTTTCAAAAAAGACAGGGAGGATCAAGATATTCTCTTCATTGATGCAAGCAAAGAGTTTCAAAAAGGCAAACGCCAAAACAAGCTCACAGAGGACAATATCAATAAGATTTTTACGACCTATCATCAGCGTCAAGAGATTGAGAAATACTCTCATATCGCGACCATTAAAGAGATCCAAGAAAATGATTGCAACCTCAATATCCCTCGCTATGTAGATACCTATGAAGAGGAGGAGGAAGTAGATATCCCCTCCACACTAGAGAAGATCAATCACCTCAATGAAGAAATCGCCAAAACGCAGAAAAAAATGGATGCCTATCTCAAAGAATTGGGGCTAGCGTGAAAGAGCTTTTCTCCATTTTAAGAAAATATTTAGGTTTGTTGAGATACTATTTCACCAACAGACCTCTCGGGTGCTTGGCACTGACTGAGGGGTGCTTCTTATGAACTACAAGGACTTTAAAGACTATCCCGAACTGATACAAATCCTCAAAGATAGAGGACTAATCATTGCAGATGAGAATCAAGCAATCAAATTCCTAAAAAAAGTTCATTACTATCGCCTGAGTGCTTATTTTGTTCCATTTCAGCATCCAAAGCATTCTCATCAGAAAGATATTTTCAAAGAAAAAATAACATTTGAAGACATTCAAAATTTATATTGTTTTGATTGTGAACTAAAGCAGTTGATCTTTTCTTGTTTGGAAGATCTTGAAATGATTTTGAGGGCTCAAATTTCTCACATTCATGCACAAAAATATAGTCCCTTTGGGTATATCGAGAATTCTCATTCGCTCAAAAGAGAACTAAGGATCAAAAATGTTTTTCTTTTTTATGAATTTATCTCTCAGACTCAGAAAGAAAAACAGCGTGCAAGCGAGGATTTTGTCAGACATATCAAGGACAAATACAAAATCGATGATCTTCCATTGTGGGCTTTGGTGGAGATTCTTTCTTTTGGTGCTTTATCAAAGTTTTTTAAATTGATGCAACTTAATGAGCAACTCAAGCTTTTGGAGTTTTTTGGAGTGCAAAGCATAAGAGTGGGAGTGTTTGAAAATTGGCTTGAAGTTCTTGCTTATGTGAGAAATATTTGTGCCCATCATGGGAGATTGTGGAATAAAAATTTGGTGAAAAAATTTAAGCTTGATTCAAATTATGATTTTTTAGATCAATCTGTGCCGACTGATAAAGTTTTCTTCGCCCTCAATGTCCTAGCTGAGATTCTCAAAGACTCCTCGATCAAAGCAGGATTTCAAGCCCTATTAGCCAAATATCCCACAATCCCTACAAAATCTATGGGGATTCCCCAATCTTGGGAATCCCTAAGCCCTTGGAGTAACCTATGAGTAGCAATCAGATTCAAAACATCAAAGAGGTATGTGCATTTTTTATGCAAACCACTCAACTATTTCCAAAATGGAAAGGGTTGCCCAAAGCATTGGAGTGGTTGTTTGCAAAATGGAGAAGACCACTGACAAAGGAGAGCAAATGACGCTTCCAAAAGGCTATAAACGCACAGAGATTGGAATCTTGCCTAGTGATTGGGAGGTAGTGAGATTGGGGGAGGTGTGCGAGATAAAAAAAAGGAAATTTGATCCTAAAAAAAATGAAACAATCCCTTGTGTTGAACTAGAACATATTTCTCAAGATACGGGAATGCTTTTGGGTTTTGTTGATTCTGGTGAGCAATTAAGTATCAAAAATTCTTTTTCTAAGGGTGATGTTTTGTATGGAAAACTAAGACCCTATTTAAGAAAATTTTGGAGAGCGTCTTTTAATGGAGTTTGTTCTTCGGAAATTTGGGTGCTTGAGGGAAAAAAAGTTTCCAATGCTTTTTTGTTTTTTCTAGTGCAGACAGCTAGATTCTCTCAAATTGCTAATGCAACTTGTGGGACAAAAATGCCTAGAGCAGATTGGAAATTGATGCAGGATCAGAATTTTGCCATTCCACCCCTTGCAGAGCAAGAAAAGATTGCTAGAGTATTAAGCACTTGGGACACTCAAATCCAAAATTTAGAATCTCTTATTGCAGAAAAACAAACCCTCAAAAAAGGGCTTTGCCAAATCCTACTTTCAGCCAAAACACGCCTTGCAGGCTTTGATGAACCTTGGCGGGTAGTGAGATTGGGGGATGTGGCAGAGATTTATCAACCACAAACGATTAAACAAACAGATTTTTCTACTGAGGGATATTTGGTTTATGGAGCGAATGGGATTATTGGTAAATACCATTTATTCAATCACGAAAAAGAACAAATCGCAATCGCTTGTCGTGGAAATACTTGCGGTTCGGTGCATTTGACAAAACCATATTCGTGGATTACAGGTAATGCGATGGTGATTAATCTTGATGATTCTAAGAGACTGAATAAGGTATATGCATATCAAAGGCTTTCTATGGATAACTTTGACTATCTTATTACAGGGTCTGGACAACCTCAAATTACAAGTGATATTAAAAATCATAAGATACCTATCCCCTCCATTGCAGAGCAAGAAAAGATTGCAGAGATTCTAAGCGAAGCAGACAATGAAATCACACTTTTGGAACAAAAACTAGAATCTCTCAAATCCCAAAAAAAAGGACTAATGCAAAAATTACTTAATGGAAAGGTTAGGACAACACAATGTATTTAAAGTTTATTGGAATCAAAAATATTGGAGCGATTGAAGAGCTAAAAATAGAGCCTAGTTTCACAGATGAGGGAAATCCCAAACCTATTGTAATCGTAGGAGAAAATGGAACAGGGAAAACAATCTTACTCTCAAGTATTATGGATAGTTTTTATGAGATTGGAAGTCATATTTTTGACAATATTGCAAAAAGAGAAAATGTAGGGAAACATTTATATAAGATAAAGGGTGTTTCTAATCTTCGAACAGGAACATCTGGGGGTTTTGCACTAATCCAATACCATAGTTTTTTGCTTCAAGATAAACTCGAATATATAGATATTATCAATACTGCCAAAGAAGAAATTTTGGAGATGAAGAATGATTTTAGTGTTTTTCCACTATCCGATTCTAAGGAAACTGGATATCGTACATCATTAACGGATAATTATGAATACCCTTTGTTGACTCCAGAAAAAAGAAAACAACTTCAGAAGGAATGGTATCAACAGGCTCATTATTATCAACCTGCCTATCGCTATGAAGAACCATTTTGGAAAAATCCTGCATTCTTTGAGCGTTTTGAAGATTTTAAAAAATCTAATGACGATCATTATTATAAAGATATAGAAGAGCTTACATCTTTAGATAAAAATCGATCTTTTATTATGGATGTTGTTTTGGATCACGAACTTACGCAAAATAAACAAGGAAATAGGGATGAGGCAATATGGAATGGAATCAATTCGATTCTGAGAGAGATCAAAGGGGATTCTGAAGTGCGTTTTGGAATAGGGAGTCGAACATCTGGTGTAAGAGTAGGAATCGCACGAGAAAATTCAGAGGGCAAAAGCGAATCTTATCTTCCTAATATTAGTTATCTTTCTTTGGGTGAGAGTATTTTGCTTAATTTTTTTATCAATATTTTAAGGCATACAGACCAATCAAATGAGCACCCTACAGATGCAAGAGGAATTGTCGTTATAGATGAGGTGGATACACATTTGCATAGCAATCTTCAAAGTAAGGTTTTGCCAAGTTTGATTAAAATTTTCCCAAAGATTCAGTTTATTCTTACCACTCATTCTCCTCTTTTTGTTTTGGGAATGAAAAAAGAATTTGGAGATGAGGGATTCGATTTAATTGAAATGCCAACAGGTGTAAAAATCACAGCAGAAAGATTTAGAGAATTTGAGAAAGCTTATAGCGTCTTGACGAAAACCAAAAAGTTTGAAGATGATCTAAAAGAAAAAATAAAAATCATGTCAAAGCCCAAAGTATTTGTAGAAGGGAAAACTGATGTGCAATACATAAAAAGAGCTCTTAAGCTTTACGGTAAAGAATCTTTGCTCCAAGATTTAGATATTGAGCAAATAGGGCATGAGGACAAAAACGGCGCAAAGAATTCAAATGATCAAGCACTGAAGGGTGCAAAGATGTTTTTGGAATCTAATCCTGAATTTTTGTCTCAAAAAGTTTTAATTCTCCATGATCCTGAAACTGAAAAAGTTAATTGTGGGAGTTTTGGGAAAGATGGAAAACTGTATGTTTCGCAGATGAAATTCCATAAGGAAAATCCTGTAGAAAAAGGAATTGAAAATCTTTTCCCGTTAAAATTGATAGAGAAATGTTATAAAGATCAGGATAGGAACACGGAGCGTTTTTTGTCACGCACGATAAGAGATGATGAGGCTCCAAAATGGAAGATAAAAGATAAACAGAAGATGTGTAATCAGGTTTGTAAAATAGGCACAAAAGAAGATTTTAAAAATTTTAAAGTGATTGTTGAGATTTTGGAAGAGTTTTTGCAAGACACAGATTCTAAAAACGGAGAATTCAAATGATCCCCTCAACCTCCGAATACTCCACTATCCAAAAACCCCTAGTAGATTTTCTTAAGAAAATGGGCTATACCTACATCTCTCCCCAAGAGATACAAGAGAGGAGAGCAAGCACAAGCGAAGTCATCCTCAAAGACATCCTAGGCACTCATCTAAGCAAAGCCACCTTTACTCACAAAGCTCAGAGCTATGCGTTTTCTCCTGAGGGGATAGCTAGAGCGATGAGAGAGTTAGAATCCCCCTCAAGCGAGGGCTTGCTTAAAAGCAATGAAAAGATGACTGCTAAGCTCCTCTATGGCGTAGAAGTTCCCCAATCCCTTCAAGATGGCAGTAGCAAAAACTTCACTCTCCCGCTCATTGACTTTGCCAACCCTTATGCCAATGATTTCAGCTTCACAGAAGAGTTTGAAGTCCTAAGGGTGCAAGAGGGAGAGAAAGAGAAGCATAGACGCCCTGATATCGTGGTGTTTGTCAATGGCATTCCTCTAGTAGTGATTGAGCTCAAAAAGTCAGGTGTGAAGATAGAAGAGGGGATTTCTCAAATGATTCGCAACCAAAAGGAGGGCGAGATCCCCTATTTCTTCCGTTTCATTCAGCTCACGATCGCAGGGAACAATCAAGATGCCAAATACGGCACAGTGGGCACACAAAAGAAGCATTATGCTAGATGGGTAGAAGAGGATGAGGACTATCTCCCTCCATTTTTTGGAGAGAGCGATCCTCACGCGATACAAAAGCTAGTCTATTCGCTTTTGAGCAAAGAGCGATTGCTAGAGATGATAAGCTCTTTTATCGTGTTTGAAAAATCCACCAAAAAAGTCGCACGCCATCAACAATACTTTGCGATCAAAAACACTCTAAAAAGAGTACAAAGCCACAGCGAGGGAGAAAGAGCAGGGGGGCTGATATGGCACACGCAAGGCAGTGGCAAGTCCCTCACGATGAGTCTTTTAGCCACAGAGCTCAAGCGACATATCCCAAGAGCCAAAATCATCATCGTCACCGATAGAAAAGACTTGGATATGCAGATTCACAAAGTCTTTGGCAATGTAGGCATACGCGTTTCACAGGCTAGAAGTTCAGCTCATCTAGGAGAGCTTCTAAGCTCTGGGGTGAGCGTGATCACTACTTTGGTGCATAAGTTTGAATCTCTAAGAGGGAAGATTATAAAGAGTGATAGAGATATTTTTGTGCTTGTAGATGAGGCTCACCGCACCCAAAGCGGAGAGCTTCATCGATGTATGAAAGAGGTTTTTCCAAGTGGTTGTTATATCGGATTTACAGGCACACCTTTGCTTTCTAGAGAAAAGGGATCATTGCAGAAGTTTGGAGGGTTTATCCACAAATACACTATAGAGCAAGCACTCAAAGATGAAGCAGTTTTGCCACTATATTATGAGGGACGGATTGTAGAGCAGTTTGTCAATAATGAAGAGGGGCTAAATAAGAGGTTTGAAATCCTCTCAAGAGACCTAAGCGATGAGCAAAAAGCCGATCTCAAAGCCAAATTCACCCAATTCCGTCAAATCGCTCCAAACCTTGAGCGGTTGGAGTGGGTAGCGTGGGATATTTTCAATCATTACAAGAATGTTCGCCCCTTCAAAGCTATGCTTGCGACAAGCTCCAAATATGAGGCTATCAAATATCATCAAATCTTTGAAAGCAAAGATTGGCTAAGAAGTGCTTTTGTCATCTCTGCTCCTGATATGCGAGAGGGATATGAAGATGTTGATGAGGGCAATCAAGATGAAGTAAGAAAAGCTTGGGAAGGGTTGATGAAGAAATACTCAAGCGAAGAGGCTTATATGCAATACATTCAAGATGAGTTTGTCAATGGTGATGAGATAGAGCTTCTTATCGTTGTAGATAAGCTTCTTACAGGGTTTGATGCGCCAAATGTGGCGTGCTTGTATATAGACAAACCCCTCAAAGAGCATAATCTCCTTCAAGCGATCGCACGAGCCAATCGCCTCTTTGAGGGCAAGGATTATGGATTGATCGTGGATTATCGAGGATTGCTTGAAGATTTGAGTGAGGCACTCAATAGCTATGAGGTTTTGGCAGGATATGAGGAGGGAGATATCGCTCAAGCAGTCATAAGTCTTCAAAAGCAGTCTTTGGAAGTCAAAGAGAAGTATCAAGCATTGAGAGAGTTTTTTTCTGGGCTTGGAGATGATATAGAGGAGTATGAGGTATTTTTAGAGGATAGGAGCAAGAGGGAGGAGTTTTATTCGCTTCTTTTGGAGTTTTCCAAGAGCCTAAAGCTCCTCTTCTCTGGAGAGGGGTATCAAAAAGACTTGACTCCTAAAGAGATTGATTCTTTCAAAAAAGCTTTGAAATTTTATGTAGAGCTCAAACGCAATGTTCAGATTCGCTATCACGAAAAGGTCGATTTCAAATCCTATGAAAAACAAATGCAAGAGTTGATCGATCGCTATATTGGAGCCAATGAAGCTGAGGTTTTGGTAGAGCTTGTAGGGGTCTTTGATGAGAGATTTTTGAAAGATGAGGGGCAGATAGGCACAGATAATGCAAGGGCAGATAGGATACTGAGTGCTACAAGCCAAGTCATCACCCAAGAAAGAGAGAAAAACCCCTTTTTCTATGATGAGCTAAGCAAGAGAATCCAAAAAGTGCTTGAGGACTATAGGCAGGGCAGAATCGATGAGGCACAAAAGCTCATTGATGCTAAGCAAATCTATGAAGAACTCAAAGGATATAGTAGAAATGATGAGCAAAGCTATCCAAAAGCCTTGGTGAAGCTAGCCCAAAAGGCTTTTTATGATAATCTCAAATCAAAATTTGAAGATGAAGAAAAGCTAGTTGAGTTTATTCTTGAGCTTGATTTGGTGTTTGTCCAAAAATCTCAAAAACCTGATTGGGAGCACAATATAGAGGTGATTAAACAAATTGAACAAAAAATTGATGATCTATTGTATGAATATCATATTTCTATCCCATCTCAAGAGATTGAGGAATTTATCATTTATGTGCGAGAAATAGGGCAAAAGAACTATGCAAGCTAAGATCATCTATAAAGACATCAAGCACTTTATCCTCAAAGTCAAACCTTCCCTTGAAGTAACTTTGAGCGTGCCAAGGTGTGCGAGCACTCAAGAGATCGATCATATTTTGCAAAAACGCAAGAAATGGATTGAAAATGCACTGCAGAGATTCCAAGCACTTCAGCCCAAAGCCCCTCAAGAGTTTGTTAGTGGAGAAGATTTTGAATATCTAGGCAAACGCTATCGTCTCAAGGTGATTCCAAGCACGCAAGAAGAGGTAAGGATCAATGGCGGATTTGTCGAGCTTTTGACAAAAAAAGAGCATGATTTTTTGCACAAACAGAGGCTGATCAAGCGATGGTATCAAGACAGGGCCAAAGAGTGCTTTGGTGCATTGCTAGATTTTTATGCGACTCTTTTGGGGTTTGAAGTGAAGACTTTGAGAATCAGGACGATGACGACAAGATGGGGGAGTTGCAATCCTAAAAGAGCCTCAATCAATCTCAATCTTGAGCTTATCAAAAAGGACAAAAGAGGGATTGAGTATGTTGTCTTGCACGAATTAGCACATCTGAAATACCCCTATCACAATCAAGATTTTTATCGTTTTGTATCTTTGTATATGCCTGATTGGAAAGAGAGAAAAAGGCAATTTCTTGAAAGGATTTAGATTGATGAGCTTGTGTTAAGATTTGCAAAAACTAAAGGAAAAGAGTGATTATCAGTGGTTTGTTGGTGGGGATGATTTTTGGGGCGTTGGTGCAATGGGGGCAGTTTTGTTTTGTTTCGGGATTTCGTGATGCGGTTTGGAAAAGGAATCCAAGTTTTCTTTTTGCACTCTTTTTGGCTATCACGATTCAGTCTTTGGGGATTTTTACTCTTCAATCTTTGGAGATATTGAAAATCCCCTCAACCCCACTTCCTTTGCTTGCTACGCTTTTGGGGGGATTGGTTTTTGGTGTGGGGATGGGTGTTGCAGGATTGTGTGTCAATGGAGGCTGGTTTCGATTTGGTGAGGGTGCGATTGCTGGCTTGGTGATGCTTTTTGCCTTTGTGGTGACTCTGAGTTGTGCTCAAAGTGGGCTTTTGAAACCCTATCTTTCTTCACTGCTTGAAGATCCTCTGCCTGTAGATAATCTTTATCTCACTCTTCATCTCTCACCTTGGTGGTTTGTAGGGGGTATGGTGTGTTTGAGTTTTGTGCTTTTTCTTGCTTCTTGGAAATATAAGGCTAGCGATCAGAGATTATGGATTAGTGCATTTTTCCTTGGGATTTTGGGGATTGTTGCGTGGGTGTTGAGTTCAGCGAGTGGGCGTGATTATGGTTTTGGGGTTTCTGTGCCAAGCGTGCATGCGTTTTTGTATCTTCTAACAGGTCAGCAACGCTATGTGAATTGGGGGAGTTGCTTTGTGGTGGGGATTGTGATAGGAGCTTTTTGTATGGCAAAGTTCAGGGGTGAGTTTAGATGGAAAGTGCTAGATGGGAGAGCATTGCTTAGAGCACTTGGAGGGGGAGTTTTGATGGGTGTTGGAGCATATTGGGCTGGGGGTTGCACGGCGACAAATGCTCTTGTAGCGACGGCATATTTTTCTTCTCAAGGTTGGATTGCGATGTTTGCGATGATAGTCGGATGTGCATTGGCATCAAGATTTTTTAAGAATCAAACTTGTGAGCTAAGATGATCAAAAAGATTTGTTTTGTCCTATTTGTGGGCATTTGGTTTGTAGGGTGCTTAGAAACTAATCAGATTCAAAGACTAGATACTCAAGAGTTTCTTGAAGCCTTAAATCATCCTCAAACTCTGCTTATTGATACGCGTGAGGATAGTTTTTATAATGGATTTAAAGAAAAGGGAGCAAAGCGTGGAGGTCATATCAAGGGAGCGATTCAATTTAGTGCCTCTTGGCTAGATTATCTAGATATCCGATACCTAGAAAGTTTTGCCACCCAAAAAGGAATCGCAAAAGATAAGAAATTGATTTTTTATGATAGTGATTTGGATCATTTGGAGCGTGTGAGCGCAGAGTTTGCATCTAGGGGGTATCAAGTAGCCATCTATCCTCATTGGATGGAATATGTCAATGCAACTTATCCTTTGGAATCATTTCCTTATTATGTTTATAGTGTTTCGCCTTGGTGGGTCAATGAGGTGCTTAAGGGGAAGAATCCTGAGGGGTATAGTGGGGGAGAGGCAATGATTTTTGAAGTATCTTGGGGAGAGCTCAAAGAAGCCAAAGACTATCGCCAGCATATTGCAGGGGCTTATCATTTCAATACAGATTGGATTGAGAGTGCTCCGCTTTGGAATCTCCTTGATCTTCAAGTCATAAGAAAAAATCTTCTCAAACAGGGCATTACAAGCACGAAAAATATTATTCTTTATTCCAATAACCAACTTGCTGCTTATCGTGTATTTTTTGCCCTCAAATGGGCAGGTGTTAAAAATGTCTATGTGATGAATGGCAATCTTGAGACTTGGATGGATGCGGGATTTGGAGTGGAGGCAATACCTCGCTATCCAAAGGCTGAGAATGATTTTGGAGATCAAAGTCTTGAGAGGGAGGAATTTGTCTTGTGGATGCCCCAAGATGTCATCAAAGCGCAAAAAGAGGGTTTGAAGCTTGTGAGTACGCGTGCGTGGGATGAGTATATTGGGAAAGTGAGTGGCTATAGTTATATTCCGCGTGCAGGAGAGCCTGTAGGGGCAATTTGGGGATTTGGAGGAAGTGATTCGACAAATATGGCAGATTATTATGATCCTGATGGGACACTTCGAAATCCGCTTGAGATCTTTGCTTTGTGGCAATCCCAAGGAATTGGTCCAGATGATGAAGTGGCGTTTTATTGTGGGACTGGATGGAGGGCAGGAGTGGCGTGGTTTTTGACGCAAATGGCAGGATGGAAGCATGCAAAGGTTTATGATGGTGGGTGGAATGCGTGGCAGATGGATCATTCTCTGCCTGTGCAGATTGGAGCACCTAAGGGGGCTCAAAAGCCTAGTTCTAAAAATGATTATGGGAAGGTTTTCAAAAAGGGGGCTTCGTGCAAGGAGTAGAAAAAGGAGTATTGCAATGCTTCAAGCATCCTTTTGCGATGATCAAAGAGCATTATTTGAATCGGGCTTGTGCATATCGATTTTTGCTTTTGGGGAGTTTTCCCTCTCAAGCTTCTAGAAAAAATGGATTTTTCTATGGCAATCCAAAAAATGCATTTTGGAGGTTGCTGGGAGAGGTTTTTGATCAAGATCTATCGCTTTTGCAGACTGTAGAAGAAAAGATTGGTTGGCTTGATAGTCAAAAAATTGCGCTTTATGATTTGGTTGAGAGCTATGAGGGAGATGGGTGGTATTCAACTGATCAAGCTTTGTTTAAGCAAGGGAAAAATCATCAATACTCACAAAAATTCATCCAATCTTTGCTGGAGAAAAATCCTCAAATAAAAATCTGTGCGACTTCTAGAAAGGTTCAAGATTTGCTTTGGCGTTATTTTGGATTGAAGGCAGAGTATTTGCCTAGTCCAAGCCCTATCAATCAAACATTTGCCGGTCAAAAAAGATTGCAAGAGTGGAAAAAGATTCTAAAAAATAGTTGATCTCAATCTCAATAAAAGGAAAAATTTTGCTTTCTAAATCACTGTGTATAAGAGGGATTAATTGCCCCAAATCTTTGTGGCTCAAGAAATATCACCCCGAGGTATTGCAAGAGTGTGATCAGCAAGCAATGCAAGTTTTTCAAACAGGTGATGAGGTAGGAAAGCTTGCTCGCTCTCTTATCCCAAATGGGCGTGAGATTGCGGCTGAGGGAGAAGATTTTCAAACAAAGATTCTGCAAACTCAAGAGTGGATCAATCAAGGTGAGGAAGTGATCTATGAGGCTACCTTTGCCTATAAAGATGTGCTTGTGATGGTGGATATCTTACGCATTCAAGATGGGAAGCTCTATCTTTATGAGGTGAAAAGCTCTTCGCGCATCAAAGATGTGTATCTAGATGATATTGCAATCCAGTGCTATGTTTTAAGAGGACTTGGGTATGAGCTAGATGAGGCATATATTATTTATCTTGATACTTCTTATGTATATCAAGAGAGTTTGGATATTTCTAGGCTTTTTAAAATCACAAATGTGATGCCAACGATCAAAACAAGACTAGATCACATTGGAGAATTGATCAAGAAGTTTAAGCTTATGCTTTCTTTTCCCCAAGAGCCAAAGATTGAGATTGGAGAGCAGTGTTTCTCTCCATATGTATGTGATGGGTATGAATATTGTTGGAAAACCCAAAGACAGATTCCAGACTATAGTGTATTTGATATTGCATATTTGAAAATGTCTGAGAAATTTAGACTTTATCATCAAGGGATTGTGAAAATTGAGGAGATCAAAGATCTTAGTCCTTTTAGCTGGAAGCAAAAGATTCAAATTGAGTGCGAAAGGACACAAAAGCCACAAATTGATCTTTGTGCTATTAGAGAGTTTTTAAATAGCTTGCGCTATCCAATTTTTCATCTTGATTTTGAAACATTTCAGCAAGCTATTCCTCAATGGGAGGGAATCTCTCCATATGAACAGATTCCCTTTCAGTATTCTTTGCATATTGATTATGGAGATGGGCGATTTGAGCATTTGGAATTTTTGGCACAAGAAGGCAAAGATCCACGCTATGAATTGGCTCAAAACTTATGTGAGATGATTCCAAGTGGTGCGATGGTGATGGCATATAATAAATCTTTTGAGATGCAAGTGATTGAGAAACTTGCACGGAGATTTGGGGATTTGAGTGAAAGGCTTTGGGGGATTTATTTTAATATGGTGGATTTGATGAAACCTTTTGCACAAAAGGCTTATTATGATCCCAAAATGTTGGGAAGCCATAGTATCAAAAAGGTTCTTCCTGCTCTAGTGCCAGAGATGCAGGAGGCTTATCATCAGCTTGATTTGATTCATCACGGAGGGGAGGCAATGGAAATCTTCCCTAAGTTGCATTTAATGGATTGCAAAACAAAAGAGCGGTATCGTCTAGCACTTTTGGAATACTGCAAATTGGATACTTTGGCGATGGTGAAGATATTGGAAAAACTAAGGCAGATTAGTGATTGAAGCATCTAGATTCTTGCCCTATGTTTTGTGCCAATTAGAGAGGATAAAAGTAGGGCAGGGGATTGTGATTTGGCCTTTAAAGAAGGATCGAGAAGTGAGGGTTTATAAATTATCCAATCAGATTTTTACCGTGGAAGAAGATGGGTTTGAGCGCTGTGTTTTTGAGAATCTTGATCAAAAAGAGCTAAAAAAAGTTTTGAAACTGATGCAAAAAAGAGAATTCCCAAGATCTCATCAGCTATGGGTGAAGATCGTGCAAGAAAAGCTTTAAAGAAACCATTTTGAAGCTTCTTGTACTCCAAAGATGATCACTGCATAGCGCAAGGTTTTTCCAAGTGCGATAAGAAAGATTGCTTTATAAATATTGTATTTTGCAAGTCCCAAAGCAAGTGTAAAAATATCTCCCAAAAAAGGCAAAAATGAAAAGAAAGCTAAGATGCTTCCATATTGTGCGCTTTTTTGGCGAAAATATCGCACACGAGCAGAGTTATGCTTGGACATTTTTTGCAATAGCTTTGTGATTCCAAAATATCCAAGTGCATAAGTTGTGATGCTTCCTAATACATTTCCTAGACTTGCGATGAAGAGAATGAGCCACAAATTATATTTGAGTGCCACAAAGGTTGCGACGACAAGTTCTGAAGGGATTGGAAGAATTGTGCTAGAAGCAAAAGTAGAGAGGAAAAGTCCCAAAAGTCCGTATTTTTCCATATCTATACTAACTCTCTAGGGATAAATGGTGAAAGCTTGACAAGAATCTCATAAGGTGTTGTGTCAAACTTTTCAGCCCACGGCCATGCATTTTTGAATACGCAAATTTCTTTTTGATTGCTCAAGCAAGAAAAGCAATCCATAGACATTCTGGGGAGGATTTTTTCTCCATTAGCACAAGTGATTTGTTGATGGTGTTCATTGATGCGGAAGAGCCCATCTCCATATCCCAAATCATAAGTGCTGATTATCTCCTTGCTAGGCATAATCCCAGCTCCACTATACCCCAATCTCTCTCCTGCTTCTAGGATGCGTGATGAAATTTGATGGGCCCAAAGTGAAGCGATTGGCTTGAGATCTTTTGCGATAGGAATTGATGTGCAAAGGTATCCATAGGCAGCTATGCCTACCCTTACTAAATCTTCATCGATTTTGTCCTGTCTAAGTGCTCCTGATGAGCTTAAAAAATGGAATCTTGGCAAAGGAAAACCTAGGGTTTTTGAGAGATGAGTGATGTGCTCTTTGATCTCTTGAGATTTTTGATGTTGCTGTTGCATTTTTTCTCCACCATCATCGCCATAGCCATTATGAGAAAAGACGCCAAAAAGAGATAGGTTGTTTTTTAAAATCAGCTCAATTGCCTCTTGGACTTGATTGGGTTCGAGACCATTGCGATTCATTCCTGTGTTGAATTTGAGCTCAATCTTGCGTTGAGCAGAAAAGGATCGCAGAGATTCTAAGGAATGGATTGTTTGGCAGATATTTAGGGGTGATTGCGGGGAGATATTGCCATATAGGGCTGTGATATGTTCAAAATCATTGTGGATTTGTAAGGCCTCTTGTTCATTTTTGACAAACACATTCTTGATTCCATATTCTTTTGCAAGTTTTGCAATTTCTTTGATTCCATGTCCATAGGCATTGTCTTTGAGAACAAGAGCCAATTTGTCTTTTGAGCCTATATGCGAAGAAATGAGATCAAGATTATGCTTAAAAAATGAAGAATGAATTAAGAGTTTGGCCATCAGATAAAAATCCTTGCAAGATATTTTAAATATGGTGGAAGATCCACCATAGTGTTTGCTTATTTTAAAGTCGCAATGTATTCTGCCAATGTATTAATATCTGCATCGCTGAGATTTTTTGCTTGGCTATACATCATATTTGCTTTTGGGCTTTTAATTGTTTGGTTTTTGTATCCTTGGAGAAACTTGACAACTTCATCTTTTGATAAACCAGCAAGAGGCTGAGGAGCAATACCAACTTTTTTCCCATCTTTTCCATGACAAGCAACACATTTGTTGAAAAGTGCAGGAGCTTGCGCAAACATCATTGAAGAAAGACCAAGAACACAAATAGCAATGATTTTTTTCATTTTGATTCTCCTAAGAAATAATTTTTGTCTTTTGTAAAGACAAACTAAGATTTTATCTTTTTTCTTAAACTTTTATTCTTCCTTTGAATGCACTGCTCAAAGAAAGGTGATCAATGTGCTCCAAACCAATTCCTGTGGGCACACCTTGGGCAATTTTGCTAAATCTGAGATTGAGTGGTTTGAGACGATCTTCGATAAACAAAATTAACGCATCATTAGCAAGAGAGGGAGAGAATCCAAAAATAACCTCTTTGATTTTGTGGTGGGTAACAAGAGAGATCAAATGATCAAAATCAACAGATTCTAAAGATTCTAAGACAAAATACTTTCCATTGAAAAAATCAATATTTTCAATGATTGAGATGTCTCTTGGATGAGCCACGATGCAAAGCTCCCCATTGTTGCGTTCTTCTTCTTGGCAGATTTGACATTCATTTTCTTCACTTAGCCCCCCACACCACTTACATTTACAAATTTTTTGATTGGCATTTTGAATACTCTGTGCGATTTTATTTCCAAGGGCTTTGTTTTCTACACAGATTGCATAAGCCATTTTTTCTGCACTTTTTTTTCCTATCGAGGGGAGCTTTTCTAAGGCTTCTACAAGAGTATAAAAAGATTCTAAATTTCTGATTTTCATGGGAGGAATTCTATCATTTTAAAAACTCTCAAAATACCTTGAAATCTATAGATAAATGAGGAGTTTGAGATAAAATTCCATTTAATCATTCATTATTAAATCAAATAGTTCAAAGGCAATGTTTTGGAAGATTTTAACTACTATGAAATTCTTGAAATATCTCAAACTTGTTCTCAAGAAGAGATTAAAAAAGCATTTAGAAAAAAAGCAATGCAATATCATCCTGATCGCAATCCAGACAACCCAGAAGCAGAAGAAATATTTAAAAAAATCAATGAAGCATATGAGGTGCTAAGTGATGAGCAAAAGCGATCGATTTATGATCGCTATGGCAAAGCTGGACTTCAAGGCGGAGCAGGAGGGGGAGGCTTTGGAGGATTTGGCGATATCTTTGGCGATATCTTTGGAGAGTTCTTTGGGGGAGGATCAGGGAGACAAAAGAAAAAGAGTGATTTGAAATACTCTCTTGATTTTGCATTGGAATTGAATCTTGAATTTAAGGAAGCAATTTTTGGATGCAAGAAAGAGTTTGAAAGCGCTTATAAAATTGCTTGCAAAGATTGTGGAGGCAATGGTGCCAAAAAGAAATCTACCTGCCCTCAGTGTCATGGTCATGGAGAGCTTAGGATTCAGCAAGGATTTATGACTTTTGCCCAAACTTGTCCGCATTGTCAAGGAAGTGGAGAGGTGATTGTCGAAAAATGTTCAACTTGTGGGGGGAAAGGATATGAGAACAAAAAAGAAAAAATCGAAATCAAGATTCCAGAGGGGGTAGATAATGGGAATCAAATGCGTGTGAGTGGCAAGGGAAATGCTGATAAAAATGGGAATCGTGGGGATCTCTATGTGCGTTTGAATGTCAAAGAGGATGATCATTTTGTGCGAGATGGAGAAAATTTGTATGTGGAAGTCCCTGTCTTTTTTACCTCCATCGTGCTTGGAACAAAGGTCACAATCCCTTCTCCTCACAAAGAACTTGAGCTAGTCATCCCAGCAAACTCTAAAGATGGAGCACAATTTATCTTTGAGGGTAATGGTGTGAAGAGCTTGAGGGGGAATTATTATGGAGATCTCATCGCACAAATTAAGATTGTTTATCCTAAAAAACTAACCAAAGAACAAAAAGAGCTATTGGAAAAACTCCATAAAAGTTTTGGAGAACATAGCGAACCACATAAAAGCGTGCTAGAGCAAGCATGCGAAAAAGTCAAAAAATGGTTTGGAGAGCTAGGGAAGTAGGGGCCCTATAAATCAATGTATTCTATTTAAAGGGGTGAGGTGAAAAAAGGTCATTTTGGTTTGCATTCTGGCATTTTTGGCTTTTGGAGGGGAGGATTCTGAGGGGGAGAAGTTGTTTAAAGAGGCGGAAAAGGCTTATGAAAAAAGTGATTTCCAAAAGGTTTTAAAGCTTTCCAAAAAAGCCTGTAAGCTTAATCATGGGGGCGGTTGTGTTATGTTGGGCTGGATGTATGCTTTTGGATGGGTTGTTGAGCAAGATTCTATAAAAGCAGTTCAATTGAGTCAAAAAGCTTGCGATTTGGATTCTGGGACAGGTTGCTATGCCCTAGGAGCTATGTATCATCATGGGCAAGGAGACAGAAAAGATATTTTTAAAGCAGTAGAGCTTTATCAAAAGGCTTGTGATTTAAATCATGCCTTGAGTTGTGTCAATTTAGGTATAGCGTATGCCAATGCCACAGGCGTAAGAAAGGATTTAGATAAGGCTTTGGAGCTATTTGGCAAAGCTTGTGATTTAAAAAGTAAGTTGGGGTGCAAAAATTATGCAAAACTTAAGAAGTGAGCAATAAAATCTCTTGAGTATATTTTCTGACTTCTCTATCAAGTTCTAAAACCTCCATAAGACTTTGGGGTTTGGGTATGTTGGAGAAGTGATCCATACATTTAAATATAGCTTTAGTAATTTTTCCAAATAAATATCTCTCTTCTAAAAATCCCTCCACTGCCACTTCATTGCTGGCATTGAGAATGATTCCAAGATGGGGATTGGCAAGAAGAGTATCTTTGAGCTCCCATAAAGGATAGCGTCTAGGGTCAATCCGCTCTAATTTCAATGAAGCAAAGTCCTCAAATCCCAAGGGTTTGATAAGAGAATCTTGGGAAGCTAGATTGGGGTTGAGTGCATAAGAGATGGCAAGTTTCATATCTGGATGGGCTAAATGCATCCCCATACTTCCATCTTTGTATCCAACAATTCCGTGGATAATGGAGCTACGCTCAATCAAGGCATCAACCTCTTGAATGCCAAAGAGCCAATATGCCTCCAAAATTTCCAAAAGTTTATTGACCATACTTGCTGAATCGATAGTGATCTTTTTGCCCATGTTCCAATTGGGATGTTTGAGAGCATTTTGGGCATTTTGGTTGGGGATAGATTCTATAGGCGTATCGCGGAATGCCCCTCCGCTTGCGGTGATGATGAGTTTTTCAAGAGGGTGATTTTGGAGTAAATGCCAAAGGCTAAAATGCTCGCTATCTACAGGGATGAGCTTGCTTGTATCAATCAGCCATCCTCCACACACTAAACTTTCTTTGTTGGCTAGAGCGACTTTTTTGCCCAAAGCAATAGAGTGAAGTGTAGGCTCAAGTCCAATAAAACCTACAAGAGCATTAAGCACTAAAGAAGAGCTTGAGAGTGAAATTGCTTCTAAGATTCCCTGATTGCCAAAGAGCACCTTGGCTCCATTGGCTTGGAGTTTGTGTGCATCGTTTTGATCGGCTATAACGACAATTTTGGGTTTGAAAGTCGCGATTTGTTGATTGAGTAGAGCAAGGTTTTTGCCAGCAACGAGCGTTTCGACTTGGATGTGAAAGGCTTGAGCGATTTCTAAGGCATTACACCCAATAGAGCCTGTGCTACCTAAGAGAATCAAGACTTCCCCTAAAGTTGTTGCCACATAGGAAGAAAGCCAAGGAGATAATACATCGTGATAGCACCAAAGAGTATCCCATCAAAGCGATCCAAGATACCACCATGTCCAGGTAGTATTTTTCCACTATCTTTCATCCCCACTTCTCTTTTGAGGTAGCTTTCAAATAGATCTCCAAACACACAAGAGATTGAGACAAAAATTGAAATCAAAAGAGAGGGGATAAATCCTCCACTTGGGCCAATTCCTGCAATGCTTCCAATCACAATCCCTAGTGCAACACCAATTCCTGCTCCTTCAAGTGTTTTGTTGGGAGATGTGGGACTAAAAGGAATGCGTCCAAAGGCTTTCCCTCCAAAATATGCACCAGTATCTACAACACTTGCGATGAGAACAAGCCAAATAAGGCAAGAAATCCCAAATCCCCCCATTTTGGCATAGAGGGCATAGAGGGCAAGAAATGGGAGTGTAGGATAAATAAAGGGGAGGATTTTTTTGGGAGAAATGGAGCGTTTGTAAGCCAAGATACTTGCCACAATCAATGCAATAAAAACTCCTGAAAGAATAGGAGAAGAGTTGAAAAAGGCTAAAACCCAAGAAGCAATCGCCCCTCCATAAAGCCAAAGGTTGGGTTTGACTTCAAATAGACTGAGCGCTTCTTTGAAGCCCAAGAGGAAGCACACTCCTAGAGTGCACCAAATGATGAGTGCATGATCGATAAATAAAACAAGTGCCAATAATGCAATCAGGATGCCTGCAGTAATGTAGCGTTTGTTTGGAGATTCTTTGATCTGAGGATTTTGTGTTGTTTGTTCGCTTTGTTTTTCTTCTTTCTCTTCCATAGTTTCTGTCCTTATTTCTTTAATTATTGTTAAGATCAAAGTTCTCGCAAAGAATCGTTATTATAGACAAAAAACCTTTTTCTTATCCTTTGATATAATCCCAAGCTCATTTTATTTGCTAAGGTTTTCTATGGAATTTGATGTTTTGGTGGTTGGTGGAGGACATGCAGGGATTGAAGCAAGTGTGGCAAGTGCCAAAATGGGGGCTAAAACACATTTGCTGACAATTTTGGTAGAAAACATAGGGCTTGCAAGTTGCAATCCAGCTATTGGAGGTTTAGGAAAGGGGCATTTGACAAAAGAAGTTGATGCGCTTGGAGGGGTAATGGGGATGATTACAGATGCCTGCGGGATTCAATATCGCACACTCAATGCCTCCAAGGGTCCTGCTGTGCGTGGAACAAGAGCACAGATTGATATGGATGCTTATCGAATCTATGCACGAAATTTAGTGCTTGATACACCCAATCTTAGTGTTTCTCAAGAAATGGCAGAGTCATTGATTGTAGATTCTGAGGATTCCCAAAAAGTGATTGGAATCAAAACAAATATCGGAAAAACTTATTTTGCTAAAAAGATCATTCTCACAACAGGAACCTTTTTGCGGGGGTTAATTCATATTGGAGAGGTGATGAGTGAGAATGGACGCGTAGGAGAGAGTGCAAGTCGGAATCTATCTCAAAGCCTTATTGATTTGGGTCTTGAAGTGGGGAGATTGAAGACAGGGACTTGTGCAAGGATTGATGGAAGAAGTATTGATTTTTCTGAACTTGAGATTCATCATGGCGATGATCCTGCCCCACATTTTAGTTATCGCACAGATTCTCAAACCTTTAAACCCATCCAATATCCTTGCTATGTGACTTATACAAATGAAAAAACACATGAAATCATTCGATCAAATTTCCATCGTGCTCCTATGTTTATCGGACAGATTCAAGGGATTGGTCCAAGGTATTGTCCTAGCATTGAAGATAAGGTCAACCGTTTTGCAGACAAAGAGCGTCATCAGCTTTTTTTAGAACCTCAAACAAAGGATGAGAGTGAATATTATATTAATGGCTTGACAAGCTCACTTCCTTTTGATGTGCAAGAGGAAATGATCCATTCAATCAAGGGTCTAGAAAATGCACGCATTACGCGATATGGCTATGCGATAGAGTATGATTTCGTGCAACCCACAGAACTTCATCACACCCTTGAGTGCAAGAAGGTTAAAAATCTTTATCTAGCTGGTCAGATCAATGGAACAACAGGTTATGAAGAGGCTGCAGCTCAGGGAATTATGGCAGGTATCAATGCAGTCTTGGCTCTCAAAAAAGAAAAAGATGAGCGTTTTGTGGATCGATTTGGTGATCTTGAAGAGTTGGTCTTGCGTCGTGATGAGGGGTATATTGGTGTTTTGATTGATGATTTGGTAAGCAAGGGGACCAAAGAGCCTTATCGTGTTTTTACTTCAAGGGCAGAGTATCGCTTGCTTTTAAGAGAAGATAATGCAATCTTTAGGCTTGGTGAGTATGCCTATCAGCTTGGTTTGATGGAGGAAGATCAATATTTGAAGCTCAAACAAGATCAGGAAGATATGCAACGCGGTATGGAATATTTGACAACGCATCCTATGACACCTTCTAAAGAGAATCTTGCCTTTTTAGAGTCTTTGGGAGAAGAGGGGATTGGGGATAAGAGCGAGGCGTTTTTGATTGTGGGGAGAGATAGCTTTGATAATGGCAAATTAAGACGCTTTAATGCAATGTTTGGAAATATGAGCGATCGAGCATTGGAACAAATCAGAATCCAATCTAAATATTTTCACTATATAGAAAAGCAAAAAGAAAGCATTGCCAAAATGGATGAGATACTCAAGGTAAAAATCCCGCAAGATTTTGTTTATGAAGGGATTAGTGGGTTGAGTTTAGAAGTGGTTGAGAAGCTTCAAAAACATCGTCCAAGCAATCTTTTTCAAGCTTCGCAAATTAGTGGGATTACTCCAGCAAGCATTGATATCTTGCATCTTTATATTCATCTAAGAAGCAAAAAAGCTTCTGAATGACTTATTTTGAAAAATATTTGTCATAAAGCTCTTTTGCTTCTTTTTTCCCTTTGCTGATTTCATCTTTAAGGTAGAGCTCATAGATTTCCTTGCTTTCTTTTGAAAGGGTTTGAATCATCTCTTTCAGATAAGCTTCGTGGAAATCATGACTTTGTTTTTTGAGCATTTCAACTTCTTCTTTGAGATTTTTCTCATACAATTCTTTTGCAGTTTGGATTGATTTTTCATAAAGATTTTCTGCTTTTTCTGCTTCTTGAGCTTGCAAGAAAGAAAGAAAAAAGCATAAACATAGAGGGAAATAAATTTTCATCATACATTCCTTGGAGAAATTCAAAGAGTGTATTTTAAAATGACTTGGAAAATCAAAAAAGTATTTTGTAAATCATTTATTTTAGCAAGGAGAGGGAATGCGCAATGAAAAAAAGGGAAAAAGTGGAATTTGTAGAATCAAAAATGCTTTTTTTTATTCTCTAAGTGGAATTAGATCAGCTTGGCAAGATGAAGAAGCATTTAGACAGATTCTGATTTTGGCGATTTTGGGGGTAGGGTGCGCTAGTGTGATGGCGAGGGATTGGATAGAGTGGAGTATTTTGATATTGCCTTGTTTTTTGGCCTTAATGGCTGAGCTTATAAATTCTGCGATTGAAAACGCGATTGATTTTACAAGTCTTGAGATTCATCCATTGGCTAAAAAGGCCAAGGATATGGGAAGTGCGATTCAGTTTGTTGCTTGTGTTTTGTGGGTTTTGATTTGGGGGGGATATATTGGACAGAGATTCTTGGGATAAATCCCAAGATGAGATTTATCCAAAAACACCATTAAGATATGCTTGCGTTCTTTCTTCTTTGGGAGATTCAAAAAATTCTTGACTTTTCCCCATTTCAACCAATTCACCAAGATGAAAAAAGGCAACCTTATCAGCTATTCTTTTGGCCTGTTGCATATTGTGCGTGACCATAATCATTGTGAGATCTTGACTGAGTTCTTTAAGAAGCTCTTCAATCACGCCAGAAGAGATAGGATCAAGGGCAGATGTGGGTTCATCAAGCAATAGAAGTTTGGGCTTGATTGCTAATGCTCTAGCAATACAGAGGCGTTGTTGTTGTCCTCCTGAAAGGGCTAAGGCATTGGTTTTGAGCTTGTCTTTGACTTCATTGAGTAATCCAACCTTACAAAGTGAGTCTAGGACTAATTGTTCCTCTTCGTCCTTATTTTTGATCATTCCATGAAGTCTTGGAGCATAAGCAATATTTTCATAAATGCTTTTGACAAAAACATTGGGTTGTTGAAAGACCATTCCCACCATTTTTCTTAGTTTAACGACATCTTGATAAGCGACATCTTGCCCTTTGACTTCTACAAGTCCTTGGATATGAGCAATCTTGTCATTCATACGATTGAAGCATCTAAGAAATGTTGATTTTCCACAGCCAGAAGCTCCAATAAGTGCTGTTATTTTGTTTTTTTTGATGTTCATATTGATATTAAAAAGTGCTTGTTTTTTTCCATAAAATAAATTAAGATTGACAACTCTTGCTACCATGATTGTTTTCCTTGAAAATATTTTCTTAAATAAATTGCGCTTAGATTAAGTAAGACTAGAAGCCCCAATAGCACCAAAATACCTGCAGCAGCACGTTCTAAGAATGCCTTTTCGGGCATACTTGCCCAATTATAGATTAAGGCAGGAAGAACTGTTGTGGGTTGAGTAAGCGAGGTTGATACATCAGGGATAAATGCAATCATTCCAATCAGCATCAAAGGTGCTGTTTCTCCAATGGCTTGGGCGAGTGCTAAAATAGATCCTGTCAAAATTGTAGGCATTGCCATAGGGAGGGAAATGCCTTTGATAACTTGCCATTTGCTCATCCCAAGTGCATATCCTGCTTTTTTGAGGTGGATATCTACGCTTTTAAGAGCGGATTGACTTGCAACAATAATGATAGGCAAACTCATAATTGCTAGAGTTAATCCTCCCACAAGGGCTGAAGATCTAGGCATACCAAAGAAATTGATAAAAAGCCCAAGTCCCAAAAGTCCAAAAATAATACTTGGAATCCCAGCAAGATTATTGATGCAAACTTCAATGATTCGCGTCAGCCAATTTTGAGGGGCAAATTCTTCTAAATAAATTGCTGTTGCAATACTGATTGGAACAGCGACTACCATACACACTAAAATCACCAAAAGGGTCCCAATTGCTCCTGCTAAAACTCCTGATTGCTCTGGAGAGGTTTTAGAATCTCCATTAAAAAAGAAATTGAGATTCAATCGTGTTTCAATCCTTTTTTCTTGTTTGAGAGTGTCAATTAGAGATCTTTGAGAATCTTTTAGGCGTGAGAATTTTTGTTTGACATATTGATCTACTTCAGAATTTGCCAAAAACCACGCATTTTCTTTGATGCCTCCTTGGAGACGAATCTTTCTTTGCTCACTTCTTGAGAGGAGAGAGGTGATTTTGGAATCTGAGGAGGGTGTCATATAAATATAGGTTTGATTAAATGCAGGAAATCCCATATAAGCAATGCTTCCTAAAAACACAACCAAGAAAGCAAGATTGAGATAAAGTCCCATCTTGCAAAAAAGTTTGAAGTGTTTGGAAGACTTTTTTCTTTTTTTGAGTAGCTTCATAGATTTTTTCCTTTGTGAAATTGATGGATGAGATAGACGCTGATCATATTAATCACTAGGGTGATGATAAATAATGCCAACCCAAGCGAAAAAGCGCTAAGTGCAAGTGAGCTATCAAATGCCTGATCTCCTTGGAGCGCTTGGACAATATGCACAGTCACTGTTGTCATATCTTCCAAAAAATTCAAACTAAGATTTGGGCGTAGGGATGCAGCCATGATAACAATCATTGTTTCCCCCAAAGCACGAGATAGTCCAAGTAAGCATGAAGCGATGATTCCAGGCATTGCCTCAGGTAAGATCACAGCAAAGACTACTTCTTTTTTTGTCATTCCTAGGGCATAAGCTCCATTCACTCTCTTTGCACTCACTGATTCAATGCAATCTTGAGAGAGAGATGCCACAATTGGGACAATCATCACCCCCATAATGAAACCCGCACCTAGCGCACTTTCATAGCTTGCAGAAATATTAAAAATCTCAAAAAACCCAACAATAAGCGGAGCGATGACAATGACAGCAAAAAAACCAAAGACAACGGTTGGAATCCCTGCAATGACTTCTAAAATGGGTTTAAAAAGATTTTTAGATTTTTTCCCAGCAAAAACACCTAGGTAGATTGCACACATAACACCAACAGGGATTGCAGTTAGCATCGCAATCAGAGAGATATAAAATGTTCCCCAAAACAAGCTAACTGCTCCAAAAATCCCATGTCCCGTGCTTCCATCAGCCTTGAGAAATGCTCCATCTGCTGCCCATTGAGAAGAAAACAAAAATGTAAAGAGGCTTTCTTTTTGGAAAAATTTGATTGCTTCAATCAAAATTGTAAGCATAATGGCAAGACTGACAACAATGCTAATCAAAGCACATAAAAATAATGTGCTTTTGATAAATCTTTCTTTCATTTGGAGACTTTGCCTTCTTTGACTAGATCAAGAGTGAGGATGGAAGGATTTTGCAATCTTTTTTGAACTTCTTGCAAGAGTTCTTGGTTGAGTGGGACAAGACCAATTTTTGAGAGCTCTCCATCACTTGATGCCAAATCATTATTCATAAAGATTCTTGCAAACTCTAAAGATTCTTTGTTTTTTAAATTGATATAAATAAAGAGCGATCGTGCAAGTTCATATGTTCCATTGGCGATGTTTTCTTCATTGGCTTGAATAGAATCAATACTTAGAGCATCAATCTTATCTTGATTGTTTGCCAAAAATCCATATCCAAAAAGTCCTAAAGCTTCTTTATCTGCACTGAGTTTTGTCACGATAAGATTGTCGTTTTCTCCACTTGGAATATAAGCACTATCTTGTCGAATGCTCTTGTATTTCCCCGCTTGCGATCCATATTCTTTGAATGTTTTAGATACCTCTCCAAGAATAAGTTCTTCAATCGTATCTCTTGTCCCAGAACTTGAGGGTGGTCCATAAATGGTGATTTTTCGATTGGGAAGTGAGGGGTGGATTTGATTCCAATGTGTGTAGGGATTGGCGATGAGTTTCCCATCTTGTGGGATTTCTTTGGCAAGAGCAAGGAAGAGTTGCTCAAGAGTGAGATTGATAGGTGCATTGATTTTGTTTTGAGCTAGCACAATTCCATCATAGCCAATCATAATCCCCATAATATCTGTCACTCCATTTTTGAGACAATTTTGAAACTCACTTTCTTTGATTGTTCTTGAGGCATTGGCAATATCTGTTTTTCCTTCACAGAAAATCTTAAATCCTCCCCCTGTCCCTACGCTCTCTACAATAGGTGTTCTTGTGTTTTTGATTGCTGAATACTCTTCTGCGACAAAAGCACTAAATGGATAAACCGTAGAAGATCCCGCGATTTTGAGTTCTGATGCATTGATCAATAAAGCACTTAATCCAAGGATGGCAAGACTTTTTTTCATTGAATTTCTCCTTAAATGACAAAGTAGGAGCGGAAATGTAGAAAGATTTGGAAACTTTTTGGAAACATTTGTGAGTAGAAAGGGGTTTTGGTATAGTTTGCAAATGCTAAATGTCGTTTTGATTGAAGATGAAAAAGATTTGAATGAGTTGATTTGCTTGCATTTGATGCAGGAGGGAATCTCTGTGCAAAGTTTTTTGGATATGCCAGATTTGGAAGAGGTATTGCATGAGGGGAGGGTTGATGCTTTAATCGTTGATCGAAATTTGCCCAGTGGGGATAGCATCAAATCCATTCAAAAACTCAGAAAGCTTGGCTATGAAGAATCAGTTATTTTTCTAACAGCAAAAGCAAGACAAGAGGAGGTGTTTGAGGGATTTGAAAAGGGGTGTGATGATTATATTTGCAAGCCTTTTGAGATGAAGGAATTGATCTTGCGTCTTAAGGCTATGATGCGACGGAAGCTAAAAAATCGTTTGCAATATGGGGAGTGCGTCTTGCTTTTGGGAGAGAGGGAGTGTTTTTATGAGGGGAAGAGTGTGTCTGTGAGTGGATTGGAGTTTGAACTTTTGAGATGTTTTTTTGAAAACAAAAATGAAACCCTTAGTCGTCAATTTTTGAGTGAGAGCGTGTGGAAAAATGACACAACAAGCGATAAAACAATCAATATAGCTATCACAAGATTGAAACAAAAATTTCCATTTTTGAAAGAAAAAATCCTTCCTATTCGTGGTTTGGGGTATCGCTTGTGTTGAGTTTTAGGGGAGTTTTTATCGGTATATTTTGTGCTTTGTTTGTTTTGTTTGCAGGAGTGAGCTATCAGTGGAATGTGCAAAGCAATACCAAGCAAGCAATCCTTGATTCTCAAACAAGGATCCAACATGCTCTTTTTGCTCTAAAAAGCATTGACCCTAAAGAAATAAACCAAGACAATCTCCAATCTTTGAGTGAGGGATTGGGTGTGGAACTTTTGGTTGTAAAAAAAGATAGATATATTTCATCATCCCCACAATCAATACAAAAGCAAAATTTCAAAGAAAGCTCTTCCCCTATTTATGAAGATGGGATGGTTTATCAAGTGCTTTATTTGAGGGATAAGATGCTTGTTTTGTATATGCTTCCTCAAATTAGGGTGGATGGTTTAAATCTTGTTATTTTTTGTGTCTTTATGTTGTGTGTAATTTGTATTTGTTGGTTGTTCTATGTGAGTTTCAAGGAGCAATTTGAGCAAATTCTCTCACCCACTCAAAAAGGAAAAGCAAAATCGCTTTTATCCTTAAGATTTGGGGAAATGCAAGTGTTTTCAGAGCAACTTCAGAAGCTAGAAAAGATTCTTGCTCGACGAGATCAAAAAACATTGAAACAAACTCAAAAGATCAAACTCAAGAACGAACAACTCTCAAATCTTTTGAGTGCCATTTCTCACGAACTTAAAAATCCTTTGAGCATTATTCAGCTCTCTCTTGATGGGCTAGAAAACCCAAAGATTGAGCAAAAAGATCTTTTTTATCAAAAAATACGCCATCAAGTTGTTCGTCTCAATCAATTAACACATAAGCTCAATTTTGTTTTCAATCTAGATATAAAGCAAGTTCAATTTGAAGAATTTGATTTGTTTGAGGTTGTGCAAGGGATTATCCAAGCTCAAGATAATCATCGAATCAAACTTTTGGGAGAAACAACTTTTGTAAGAGGGGATGTGTTTTTGATCGAACAAGTAGTGATCAATCTCATTTCTAATGCCTTGAAATATAGTCAAGATGAAATCTTGATTGAGATTAAAGATGGAAAATTTAAAATTACAGATTATGGCATTGGGATCACCCAAGAGCAAATTAAAAAAGTGACAAAGAAATTTTATAAAGCCAATCCAGAGAGTGAAAATTCCTTTGGTTTGGGACTTTTTATCGTTAAAAAGATTTTGACTCTTCATCAAAGTCGTTTGAAAATCAAATCTAAGCCCAACGAGGAAACTAGCTTTGCTTTTAGGCTCTAATCACATCCAATCAAGGAGTTTTGTTACTTCTTGAATCTCATAGCATTTGATAGGGGCGGGATTGCTAGGCTTTTGAGCGATGATTGCTTTGGTAAATCCATAGTTTGCAAGCTCTCTTAGGCGGATATCCAAATTGCCCGATTCTCTAATATCGCCAATCAATGTCACTTCTCCGATAAAAGCTGTTTGAGGATTGAGGGGGCGATTTTTAAAGCTTGAGACAATGCTTGCAATCAAAGCAAGATCAGCCCCAGTTTCATTGATTTTGATTCCCCCTGAGATATTGACAAAAACATCATAGCGATTAAGTGGAAGATCAAGTTTTTTTTCTAAAAGTGCCAAAAGCATATTGAGACGATTGAGGTCAAATCCTGTTGCTAAGCGTTTGGGCATCCCAAAAGAATTTTCACTCACAAGTGCTTGAACTTCTATGACTAGAGCTCTTGATCCCTCAAGAATGACTGTTGTCGCACTCCCTGCCATTTGCTTTTTGGATTGAAAAAAGAGCTTGGAGACTTCTTTGGCACTGACTAAGCCATTTTCTTTCATCTCAAAGATTCCTACCTCACTTGTTGTGCCAAAGCGATTTTTAAACCCTCTAAGGAATCTGATTTCTCGACTTGGATCTCCCTCAAAATAAAGCACACTATCAACCATATGTTCAAGCACTCTAGGACCAGCAATCGAGCCTTCTTTGGTGATATGGCCAATAATAAAGATCGCGATATTGTAATCTTTGGCAACCCTAAGAAGAGAAAAGGTACTTTCTCTCACTTGAGAAACAGACCCAGGTGCTGAGGTGATGCTTTCTGAAAAGAGTGTTTGAATAGAATCAATAATGCACACTTCATAGTCTTTGGAATGTTCTAAAATGCTTGAGAGATTGATCTCATTGAGAAGATAGAGATTGGGATGAATGCAATGAAGGCGTTCTGCGCGCATTTTGATTTGTCCTGCACTCTCTTCCCCGCTGATATATAGCACACGCTTTCCTTGTTGGGCTAGGTTGTATGAAACTTTGAGCAAAAGCGTAGATTTTCCCACCCCCGGACTTCCACCAATCAAATAAAGTCCGCCCTCAACGATCCCTCCCCCAAGTACCAAATCAAGCTCACTTTCTCCTGAGCTAAATTTGCTAAATTCTTCATGATTGACTTGTGTGATGGGGATGGCTTTGGATGGAGTTGGATTTGGAGATGAGTTTGCTTTGAGATAAGCGATTTGTTCGCTTTTAAGCTCAACAAGACTTTCCCATTCTTGACAATTGGGACATTTTCCAAGCCATTTAGGGCTTTGGAATCCACAATGCTGACATTCAAACAATGTGTGCTTTTTAGCCAAAAATCGCCTCTAAAATCGATTGAATATATTCTTCTTCATTAAATGGAAGAAGATTGTCTTCTTTTTCGCCAGTGCCGATGTAGGCAATAGGGAGTTTGAGCTCATAAATCATACTCAAGATCGCTCCTCCTTTGCTTGTGCTATCAAGCTTGGTGACAATGATTCCATCAACATTTAAGATTTCATTGAAAATCTTAGCTTGAGTGATTGCTGAGCTTCCTTGCGTCCCATCAAGGATAAGCAGTTTGTGAAAGGGTTTTTCATCTAAGGCTTTGGAGCAAACTTTGGAGATTTTGATGAGTTCATTTTTGAGATTGGTTTGATTATGTAATCTTCCTGCAGTATCGATAATGATTTGATCTGCTCCCCTTGCAAGTCCAGCTTTAATGCTATCAAATGCTATCGAGCTTGGATCATGACCAATTTGAGAGCTGATCACTTCAATCCCTAGCTTCTCTCCCCAAAGCTTGAGCTGTTCAATTGCTGCAGCGCGGAATGTATCTCCTGCACCTAAGATGACTTTTTTCCCTTGCTTTTTAGCTAAATGAGCAAGCTTGGCAATTGTTGTTGTTTTTCCTGCGCCATTTACGCCAATAATAAGCATTACCTCAGGTTTATCTTGAAGGGGGGTGTATTGCAATTTATCATAATAGCTCTCAGCGCGGAAGAATCTCCACAATGCCACCTCAAGTTCGTTTTTGCTCACTTCTTGAGGGAGATTTTTGAGCATCATTTCGATCAAGTCATAGGAAATATC